>JAFAKI010000243.1 GCA_019235595.1 Mucilaginibacter sp.
AAGTTAATGGTGAAACTAATCGTATTGTCAGTAGCCTTTTGTTTGAAATGATTAATTCCACGGGTTTTCCCCGGTTGTTAAAGCTGTTGGAGATTTTACAGATTTTGGCTTCCAGTACTGACCTGTCGCCTATCGCCGGTAATTCAACTAAAGGTATCAACAATGTCGAATCAGGGAGGATGAATAAAGTTTTAGACTATGTATATACAAACTTCCGCAAAGAGATCAGGATAGGCGATGTTGCCGAAATAGTTGCAATGGCCGATAATTCATTTATAAGATATTTTAGTCAGCGCATACGACAATCATTTACAAGTTTTGTTAACGAAGTGAGGCTGAACCATGCAACCAAACTACTGATAGAAACCCAGGAAAGCGTTCTCAATATCAGCCTCGAATGCGGTTTTAATAATCTTTCTCATTTTAACCGGCAGTTCAAAAAAATATATCAGCAGGGGCCCTTGGCTTATCGTAAGAAGTATCATTCGCACAGTCAGTCGTAAGCTAACGATGCAATGTGGGCTTTAAGCGCCCGGGTACTGATCGCTTGAGTTAGGTTTTTCTTGTTCCTCCATAATCAATTTATAGGTATTCGCAGCAGCTTCGGGTAAAGGTTTGGCTATTCGTCTTTTTTGGATATCGAACCATACAATCTCTACTGTTAACTGGGCCTTCTTCTTTTTCTTGTCATCTACAAATTCATGCACAAGCGTCCAGCGAGAACCGTCACTATTAACTTCTTTGATCTTAAGGTGGATATAAACTAGATCGGCATATTTAATCTCCCTGAAAAATATACACTCTTCGCGCATTAAGATGGGGGCAAAATGCTGCTCTTCCATAACCTTTAAAGTCAAACCGTAATAATTAAGCATCTCGATACGGTGCTGTGATGCCAGGTCATAGTAACTACTATGTTTTAAGTGAAAATTAGGGTCAAGATCAGACCAGCGTAGATTGACTTTATAAGGAGTTGAAAACATTATAATATGGTATTAATTAAGTTTCGGATAAAATTCTGATAAGTATGGTGGCGAATATATTGACTTTATTAAACGTTCTTTAAACCACTTGACCGAATCGTGGTTATATTACTTACCAATGATTATCTAAATTAAATTAATATGGAACTTTTTGTGAAAGACCCATCAACAGGAGCTTTGCTACGTTTTGAAGCGCGGCCCGAAAGGTTAGGCAATGACCATGGTTTCTATATTATTAATCAGGTTGGAAGCGGATTTTTTATCGCCAATCGCTCCGGTACATGGCGTGTAATGGATGGTCATCACGTAGAGCCTGAATTGCTGACCAATATCGGCCTGGCGCTCGAGGGCAGGCCGCTCAAAGAGCAACTATCTTAAAAGATAGTTAGTGTAAATTGACCAATAAAAATGGCGTTTCGTATATTCGCCTTTATGAAAGGCATTACTGCGTTATTCCCTATCGTGCGGAATGCTTTTAGGTAACCAACTATTTGAAAAACTTAATTTTTTGTTTGATTATTATTAACGGTCAATAGGTTATTTTTCTCAATTTTATATTAGCATAGTTACAGGTCAAACTAACATATAAACTTATGATTACCATCACAGTCAACGGGCAGCGGCACGACATTGATGCAGACCCCAATATGCCCCTGCTATGGGCCATCAGGGATATACTGGGTCTTACCGGCACAAAATACGGATGCGGAGCAGCTCAGTGCGGCGCATGCACCGTACACCTTAACGGAGAATCGATACGCTCATGCTGTACTAAATTAAGCCGCGCAGCCGGTCAGCAGATTGTTACCATAGAGGGGCTTTCTGCTAATAATAATCACCCCTTACAATTGGCATGGAACGAGTTGAACGTGCCTCAATGCGGGTATTGCCAGTCGGGGCAACTGATGTCGGCGGCGGTGCTGTTGCGTGAAAACCCGAACCCAACGGATCAGGATATTGACGATGCAATGTCTGGCAATATTTGCCGCTGTGGTACCTACCAGCGTATCAGGGCAGCTATTCACAGGGCTTCAGAATTGGCAAGGGAGGGAGCCAAATCATGAAGAAACTGATCTTTTTAAGCATAATACTGGCGATCACAAGCATCGTCGTATTATCCTTCAAGACAGAACCTACGAGGAAGACGAACAAAACTACAGTGGTGAAAGATAGTATAGGCTCTGTCAGGGCATTTATGGCCGTCTATAAAGTCTTGATGAGCCCGCGGTGCATGAATTGCCACCCTGCAGGTGACCAACCTTTACAGGGTGACGACAATCATATTCACACCATGAATGTAAAAAGAGGCGTGGATGGGCATGGCGTTTATTCTATGCGCTGCAGTAATTGCCATCAGGCTGAAAATGATCCTGGTGTACACTTACCTCCGGGAAACCCTAAATGGGGATTGCCGCCAGCTAAAATGCGGATGGTGTT
>JAFAKI010000290.1 GCA_019235595.1 Mucilaginibacter sp.
CAGTACGCCATCGTTATGTATGCGACTGGCCACATATTCCTTACTTACCAGGTTCATCCCATCGCGCATGGGTGTTACCAAACAAACATCGGCAGTCGAATACAATGCCGACAACATTTCAATGGGCAGCGAACGGTAATAATAATGAATTGGAACCCAATCCATAGTTCTATAAACCGAATTGATGGTGCCTACTTTCTTATCGATCTGATCGCGAAGCTGTGCATATTGAGGGACGGTATCACGCGATGGCACCACAACCATATAAAGCGCAATCTTCTCTCTATACTGCGGATAATGTTCTAATAAATACTCGAACACCTGGAGCCGTTGCAAAATGCCTTTGCTATAGTCGAGCCTGTCGATAGTGACAATGAGTTTAGTATTTTTAAAGGTATCCTGAATTAACCTGATATCCTTTTTTACTTCCAGGTTTTGAGCTAGAGCTGCATATTTTTTATCGTCAATGCCCATCGGGAACGATTCGACAACAATGGAACGATCATTATCGGTGATAATGTTGGCAGATGATGTTACGGGCAGAATACGTGTAGAGGCATTGATAAAATGACGTACATCGTCAAAAGTATGAAAGCCTACCAGGTCGGCACCTAAGATACCGTGCATCAACTCCGCCCGCCAGGGTATTAACCTGAACATTTCGTAGGACGGGAAAGGAATATGCATAAAGAAACCTATGGAAATGTCGGGATGTTCGTTGCGTATCAGGCTTGGTAAGAGCATTAATTGATAATCGTGCACCCAGATGGTATCTCCGGGTTTGGCAATGTCCAATACAGCTTGTTTAAATTTCTCATTTACGATCCGGTAAAAATCCCAGTTCGATTCTTTATAATTAGCATAGGTGGAAGCGTAATAGTGAAAGACCGGCCATAAAACTTCATTCGAAAAACCTTCGTAATATTCGCTGATCTCCTCCTGCGATAAGAAAACAGGTATCAAGCTTTGCTCCTTTAACTCCCGGGCGATTTTTTTTTGAAGAGCTTCATCAGATACCACAAGACCGGGCCAGCCTATCCAGACGTTATCATCTTGTTTGTAGATAGACCCTAAACCGGTTGCCAGCCCGCCTTCACTTGGCGATAAAGTATATTCGCCATTATTTTCCTGGATCTTTACAGGCAGCCTGTTTGAAACTATTATGGTTTTAGGCATATCAAGACTATTTTCTTCTTAATAAATGCCTGAAGGGTGTAAGTTGTTTTAATTATTATGCATAAAAGCATAAAAAAAGCCATCAGCGAGCTCACTGATGGCTTTTCTAAAGCAACGTTTTACAATTACTTAACTTCTTTGTAAAATGCGATGTGTGCTTCAGGAGTAATTTTTACCAATACTTCTTTAGTTGTACTTTTCAGGTCAACAAAGTACGCAGTTTCGTCAGCATCAGGGTTCAACTCAGTGTTGTTTTGGATAACGATCACTTCATTAACACTGTAACCTTTGTAGTTTTCAGCGATTTCTTTCGCGGCTTTAGCTGGGATAGCTTTAGCGTCAACATCCTGGGTCAAAGCAACAAACTCGCCGCTCAGGTTGTAGAAAGCAGTTTTCTTAACGTTGTCAGCGATGAATTCTGCTTTTTGAAAAGAACCATTAACAGTCCAAACTACGTTGGTAGCATCAGCAAAATCAGCATTGAATTGGTTTAAAACTGAGTAAGAAACGTTTACTTCAGTTTTTGCTTTTTTGGTGCCATCGGCAAATACGCTGGCGCTAAACAAGGTAGCGATTGCAGCGGTTATAAATAATTTTTTCATTGTCTTAAATTTTAAATCCGCAACAAAAATACACTACAGTTGCTAAATTTTAAAATATAAGGCAATTTTTGTAATTATTTGATAAAGCACAGGTCGATTTTTTAATTTTCATAAAATCACAGCGAATACTTAGTGTATTTTTCACAATATTGTAAAGTTTTTCGCAGACACTTAGTGTATATTATACAATAAGTAAATTTCTTAACAATTTCATTGCAATTTAATGACAATTGGCATCTTTTAATAACAAATAATTTATAAAAGCGCTTATCTATATTAGGGAATTTTGCCCAAAATCATCGTTTAAGTTCCAAAAATGTGATATTGACAATAAAAACAATTGATTTGAAGATTAGATGATTTGAAAATTTGAAGATGCCTGCTAGCCCTTACAGGTGTGTTCGGAAGATCAAAAAAGGGGTGTCATGCTGAGGCACTCGAAGCATAGTGCATTGGGCATGCTGGACTATGCATTAACGCTTATGCGAGGCGTAGAGGCCTTTGCCCACCATGCTTCGAGTGCCTCAGCCTGACACCTACACGATATTTGTGCAAAAAAGTTCATCTTACGAACACCTGTAGTGACAACACCAACAAAGGCGAAGCATTTGAAAAATGTGTCGATTTGAAGACGGTTGTCAATCTTGAAATTTTAAAATCATCTAATCTTCATATCTTCAAATCAACACATCTTCAAATCAACCATTATCAGCAAAACCCGGATAGAGCGTCATACCGCCATCCATAAATATGGTAGTCCCTGTAATGTAATCAGCTTCGTCAGACGCCAGCCAAGCGGCCAGCTTACCAATATCGTCTGCAACTCCGACGCGGTTATAAGGTATTAATGTTAATAGTTTTTCCAGGGCTTCCGGTGTACTCCACGCAGCCTGGTTAATATGTGTTTCTATCGCACCTGGGCCGATACTGACCACTCTTATTTTATGAGGCGCCAGTTCCTGCGCCATGCTTTTCATCAGCATCATAATGCCGCCTTTACTTGCTGCGTAATTCACATGGCCTCCCCATGGAATCACTTCATGCACACTGCTCATGCAAATGATCTTCCCGGCAGCTTTACTCCTGTCCTGTACCACTCCCCTGCGGATAAACTCTTTTGCAGCCTCACGGGCGCAAAGAAACTGACCGGTAAGATTGATGCTGATCACGGTATTCCATTGCTCCAGCGTCATATCCACAAATTTTGAATCGCGCTGCAGGCCTGCGTTATTTACCAGGATATCAATGGTGCCGTAGTGCTGAAACATTTCGGCAAACATGTCTATTACTTCAGCTTCATTGCTCACGTCGGCATGTATAGCATATGCCTCGCCGCCATTAGCTTTTATTTCATCAACGGTAAGTTGTGCGACCTCGTGCGCGTCTACGTGATTAATGACCACTTTTGCACCAGCTTTAGCCAGTTCTAATGCGACGCCTTTGCCTATGCCGCTGTCACCGCCGGTGACCAATGCAACTTGTCCTTGTAATGAGTATGAATTCATCGTGAGCCTGTTTTGCCATAAATATAGCAAAGGCAAGTTTAATGCAATGTAAAGACACGATTAAAGGATTGGTGGGATTATTTAATTTGGATGATGGGCGGTGAAGGACCGGGTTAAACGGTCCTGACAAACATTATTGCTTGCCTGCCTATTTATTTGGCTTTCCGGCCTGATGGTAATATAACGTAGCTATATCCACCGATCCAGCGTCCTCGTATGCTGCTATATTTCCGTTGTCCCTGTCCACAGATAATAAAAACATATCTATAGTAGGGTTTTGCAAATTTTTTGACGGGTCAAGATGATAACTGGTATAGATACTGTTTCTAAGCTCATCCCGCATAACGGGAGTTAAATGCCTCAACTGATTTCTGTCAATAACCATCGTGCTCACCCAGCTGCCGTCAGCAGCATAAGTTACCTGGCAGTCCTTCATATCCCAAGCAAATGACGCTATATACTGGCCATTCTCCATTTTCCAGTTCTTCTGTTGAATTTGCGGGAATTTTGCCGAAAAGGCAGCTTGTACTTTCTGCGGTACATTAATAGCCTGAGGAAAAGCTATAGCAGACATTGCGCATATCATCAGTATTAACGCAACAATTTTTATACCTAGAGTTTTCATGATCACCCCTCGCTTCATCAAATACCCTATCTAATATAGTGAATTTTTGGCGAAAAAGTTTAGTAAAGAAGAACTTATTTTGGGTAGAAAGCGACCTACAACGCTTTTATATAATCCAGAAACAAATAAAGCGCTTCCTTTTTATCCTCGGTAAGGTTAAAATCCAGTTTGTGCATTAGGTAATCGTCCAGATCGAAGTCATCACGTTTGGGTAATTCCTTCAATAGCTCCGGGCGATGTTCAAGACCAAATTTTAGGGAGACGTTAAACTCATCCACAAACTCCTGTGGGATAGGTTTATTGGATATCCAGGCGGCAAACATAAATGGCAAGCCGGTCATCTTCTGCCATTCTTCTGCCAGGTCATAGACATATTTAAAATGCTGTTTTTTGCCAAAGGTGCGGTCGCCAATTTGCACAAACGCTGTTTGAGGATCAGAAGATTGCGCATAGTCTGCTGCGTTAACTACCAATTGCGGCTCTACTTTCCAGAAGTTTTTGATCAGCACCCTGGCCAGGTTATTTGAGCTGCGCGATTGGGGATCAAGCTGAACTGTTTTTACTTCGTGAATATCACAGTTGCTGAAAATAAATACCGAATTGACTGCCCCATTTGCCCCAATGCAATAATCAGACAGGATATGCCATTCTGGAAGATTTAATGCAGCAGCGACGGGTATAAGGCCGATATCTACTTTATTATCAATAAGTTTCTGCGCACAATCGGCCGGAATATCAAGACTCAGATCAATCTGATCAATTACCGGGGTATGTTGTATTCCGTAAATAAATGGTTTGGTGTTGGTATAGCTAACAGCGGATATTCTGATCTTTTTCACAGATGTAAATAAAAATTCTAATTTCTAAACTCTAATATTATTAAATCCGAAATCGCAACTCCGAAATTCGAAATCATTTCAGATGTTTTGCGTTGTTAAAGTCGACGATCTCGTACTTGGTACCATCCCATGTTACTTTATAAAGTACCAGGTTTTGATGCGGGAAATTCTCCATTTCGGTAAGTGGAATATTCTGCAAAATGCAAAGTAGCAATCGTAAAGCACGGCCGTGCATACAAATCAGCACCGTTTTTTCTTCAGGATGGCTCATGATCACTTTCAGCGCTTCGAGCTGTCTCGCCTTCACCTCATTGGGACTTTCGCCGCCTTCAAATTTACTATCGAGCTTTCCATCCAGCCAATCGCGCATCAGTTTCATAAAAGCGGCTTTGTTCTCAGGTGTGCTTGGCTGCCCCTCCAACACTCCCCATGCCAACTCGTCTAAGCCAGATAGCTTTTCAAAAGGGATTCCTTCGTCAATAAATGGTTGGATGCTTTGCTGGGTGCGTTTTAATTCAGAGATGTATATCTTATCAAAAGGGACTTCTTTGTAAGCCTCATAAAAGAGTTGAGCTTGATGGCGTCCTTCCGCGTTAAGGTCAGTATTACGTCCGCGTCCTTGCACAATGCCCTGTTTGTTCAGGTCTGTCTGTCCGTGGCGAACGATATATATAGTTTTCTGTATGCTCATTGGTTCATTCGTCATTAGTTCATTGGTTTTTCATGCTGATGAACTATCAGACCAACAAATGCTTTATTTTTTATTTTTTTATATACCATTTTAATTTACCAATGAACTAATGAACCGGTGAACTAATAAACTAATTAATCACTGGCAGCTTATAAAATTGTGGTTTTGATTCTTCAGGAAATTCAAAATCGGTAAAGTCAGTAACTACATTGTATAATGTATCACGCTCAACTGGTTTTCGGCCAACCTGTTTAATCAGATCAACCAATTGTTTGGTGCTCATACCCGGATGTTGCTCTTCTGCACCAGCCATTGAGTATATTTTGGTAGTGTCGTCTAATGTACCATCAATATCATCCACCCCAAAATTGAGCGACAATTGTGCAGTATTGCGACTAATCATTGCCCAATAGGCTTTGATGTGATCAAAGTTATCCAAATAAATACGTGCGATGGCGTAATTGCGCAAATCCTCAACTACTGTTGACTCAGGCACATGTGACATTTGGTTATCCTGGTTACGGAATTTCAATGGAATAAATGTCTGGAAACCGCCTGTACAGTCCTGCAACTGGCGTAAACGCTCCATATGGTCTACACGATGCCAGAATTTTTCAATATGGCCATACAACATGGTCGCATTGGAGCGCATACCTAATTTATGCCATTCTTCGTGTATCTCCAGCCATTGGTCGGCAGTACATTTGTCCTTACAGATCTGGTCGCGTATCTCTTCGTGAAATATCTCTGCCCCACCACCCGGTATTGATTCCAGACCCGCGTCCTTCATCATCTTCATGCCGGTGGCATAGTCTATTTTCGCTTTTTTGAAAATGTAATGATATTCAACCGGAGTCAGGGCCTTGACATGCAGATTGGGTCGGTGAGCCTTTATCTTGCTGAATAATTCGGTATAAAAAGGCACATCGTATTGCGGCAATACGCCCCCTACAATATGCACCTCGGTTACCGGCTCATCATCGTATTTTTTTACCATGTTCAGCATATCTTCCATGGTATATTCCCAGCCTTCAGAGCGTTGTTTGATCAGGCGTGAATAGGAACAGAACTTGCAATCGTAAACACAAAGATTAGTGGGCTCGATGTGAAAGTTGCGGTTGAAATAGGTATTGTCACCGTGTTTTTTCTCGCGGATATAATTCGCCAGTACACCCAAATACCCCAATTCTCCTTTTTCGTACAGCAAAACACCCTCATCAAACGTGACGCGCTCGCCATCCAATACCTTTTGCGCAATGTGCTTTAAATCAGCAGAAAGATCGGGATCCTGCAATAATAGACGTAAATTATTTCCAGCTTCCATTAAAAAAACTTTGCTGCAAAAATAGGAAATGTTAATGTAAAGCGTGTGTAAACATTAATATACTCAACACAAAACTTTAAGTTTGCTTTTATGAAAATCGAGACTATCGCCATCCACGCAGGCAATCATAATGACGAATCATCTAAAGCGGTAATACAACCCATTACCATGTCGACCACCTTTGTTCGTGAAGCGGATGGTTCTTTTCCCGCTGGATATATCTATAGCCGTTCAAGCAATCCAAACCGGACTTCGCTTGAAAATGTACTGGCCAAACTGGAAGGCGGTGTAGATGCAGCGGCATTTTCTTCGGGCAATGCGGCTGGCATGTCGATTTTTCAAACCCTAAAGCCGGGCACGCACATCATATGCCCTGACGATATGTATCATGGTTTACGTAACCAGATAAAAACGCTTTTTGCAGATATATTGGAGTTCGATTTCGTTGATATTAATGATCCGGCAGTTTTGGCAGCTTATATCAAACCTAGCACCGGGTTAATTTGGGTGGAAACACCATCTAATCCATTATTAAAGATTACCGATGTAAAGGCAATAGCAGCCACTGCACGCCAACATAATATTAAGGTGGTTTGCGATAATACCTTCGCTACTCCTATCGGGCAACAGCCATTAGCTTTAGGTGCCGATATCGTTATGCACTCCTCTACCAAATATTTCGGTGGCCACAGCGATTTGATGGGGGGAGCTTTGATCACCGCTGAGAACAATGAGTGGTGGGCAAAAATCCGCCAGGTGCAGGAAATGGGAGGCGCCATCCCCTCGCCAATGGATTGTTATTATTTAACCCGGAGTATTAAAACGCTTCCTTACCGGGTTAAAGGGCATGTACACAATGCTCAGCTCTTAGCCGAATATCTGGAAAATCATCCCAAGATAGAACGAGTAATGTATCCTGGATTGCTATCACATCCGCAGCATGCAATAGCAAGAGAGCAGATGCACAATTTCGGTGGTATGCTCTCATTTTGCGTAAAAGGCAGCTCGGATGAAACTCGTATTGTAATCAATAAGCTAAAAATATTCACCCAAGCCACCAGTTTAGGAGGCGTTGAAAGCCTGATAGAACACCGCGCGTCCGTTGAGGGGCCCGACACTAAAACACCGCATAATTTATTGCGTGTGTCCGTCGGTCTTGAACATATTGACGACCTGATAGATGACCTTACGCAGGCTTTAGATTGAGATGAAAGGATAAAGGTGAAAGGATAAAGGTTATCTTCCAGTTTTCGCGGTTCGCCTTTATGCTTTCACCTCTTCCATCTTCCTAAAATACTGCATAGCTTCCTTACCCAATGCCCTTCTCAGAATACCAATCTGGCCGATGTGATACGCCTGATGGTCATTGATAAAAGCCCATAAACCCGCCACCGTATTATCGAAAGGGGTGATGGGGTGCCTAAATTCAACAACAGTATTCAGCGCTGCATCAGGAAGATTAGCAAGGCCTTCGCGAATTGCAGGCGATGTTTCATTCCATTTATCCCTGATCTGTTCAATAGTTGGAAATTCCCCTTTCGGTATATTTCTTTCCTCTTCGGTTGAGCCCGGACCGGATAAGAAATGCCCCGTCCACGGAATTTCTACCTGTGCCCCGCCTATCCGGACTAAATTCCTTTGTGCCCATAAAAGGTGCCCGGCAATCCACTTAATGCTGTTCAGAGGTTCTGCTAAACAGCCATTGGCTTCTTCATCGCTGATGTTATCAATTACGTTATTGAACAGCACATCGTGCAGATCGTACTGTGCTAAAAGTTGTTTTTTTGTTGACATGGCTTTTTTTGATCAAAGTTAGATGCAAAATATACCGCCAATGAGGTACAAATGCGCCAACTTAAGTGTCCTTTGCGCCATCTCTCAAGCTGAAAGCCTAAAGCGAAAAGCGGAAAGAAAAATAGCTTTGGTCTTTCTGCTTTCAGCTTTTTGCTAAGAAAATAAAATTTAATTTGGAGATATAGCCCTTTATGAGCTATGTTTGCAACATTATTTGGTAGCAATACCCCGATCAATACCTCTCAAACAGGTTTTGATTTATAAAGAAGCGGCGAGAGATCAGGCTCAAAGACCCGCTGGCAACCCTCCAGGGTGGAGAAGGTGCCAAATCCTGGCCCGGAGAATGGATCTCCGGGGGATATAAATTAATAACCATGAAAAAATTGATTAAGACTACATTTCAGCGCCTTCTTAGTACCCTCAGCGACTTGTCCACTTCTTACAGCTACCCGAACAGCTGCATGTGCATGTGTTACTGTTGTTAATCTACACTCCTGAGTTTATTTAATTCAAGTGTATCTGCAACGGTAAAGTATTTTCTTTATCCAAAAAACCAAAAAACTAATTCATTACCAAGATTCAAGAACTTACTAACACATTAAAATTTTACCAATATGTCAACATTAAAATTTGAAACACTGCAATTACACGCCGGACAAGAAGCTGATCCGACAACAGGTTCACGGGCCGTGCCTATTTATCAAACCAGTTCATTTGTTTTTAAAAGCGCAGAGCATGGTGCAAACCTGTTCGCCTTAAAAGAATTTGGCAACATCTACAGCCGCATCATGAACCCAACTACCGACGTATTCGAGAAACGCGTCGCGGCACTGGAAGGCGGCGTAGCGGCTTTGGCAACTGCCTCGGGACAAGCAGCACAGTTTCTGGCTTTAAACAACATTTTGCAGGTTGGTGAAAACTTTGTTACCTCTCCCTACCTGTATGGGGGCACTTACAATCAGTTTAAAGTGTCGTTTAAACGCCTGGGGATTGATGTTCGTTTTGCTGAAGATGACAGCGCTGAAAGTATTGAAAAGCACATTGACGAAAAAACCAAGGCCATTTATGTGGAGACTTTGGGTAACCCGGAGTTTAATATTCCTGACTTTGAGAAGATTGCGGCATTGGCTAAAAAATATGATCTGCCGTTGATCGTAGACAACACGTTCGGTGCGGCTGGTTATTTATTCCGCCCGTTGGAGCATGGGGCACACGTGGTGGTGCAATCCGCGACCAAATGGATAGGTGGTCATGGAACTAGCATAGGCGGTGTAATTGTTGATGGAGGAAATTATAACTGGGGCAATGGCAAGTTCCCGCAGTTTACTCAACCATCAGAAGGTTATCATGGATTAGTATTCTCAGATGTGTTTGGAATCGGAGGACCATTTGGAAACATCCAGTTCATCATCCGTGCACGTGTTGAGGGTTTGCGTGACTTTGGTCCCTCAGCATCACCGTTCAACACTTTCCTGTTCATTCAAGGGTTGGAAACTTTGTCATTACGTGTTCAACGCCATGTAGATAATGCATTGGAGTTAGCGAAATGGCTCGAAACACATCCGCAGGTGGAAAAAGTAAATTATCCGGGATTGGAGTCGTCACGCTATCACGCCCTTGCCAAAAAGTACCTAAAAAATGGTTACGGCGCTGTTTTATCCTTTGAAATAAAAGGAGACAAAGAGTTAGCCGGAAAATTTATTGATAGCTTACAACTGGTGAGCCACCTGGCCAATGTGGGAGATGCAAAAACACTGATCATACAGCCATCGGCTACCACGCATCAACAGCTTTCCGATGAGGAACAACTAGCTGCAGGTGTTACACCAAACTCGTTGCGTGTTGCTGTAGGTATTGAACATATTGATGATATAAAAGCAGATTTTGAACAGGCATTCGCTAAAATTAAACAAGGCGAGCCTGAGTTTAGCCTCAATTAATTGCAGGCCCTATAACGTTTTTTAGTTTTTTTAAGTGATATAGAAAGTTATTACGGAATGTGGCTGATCAGTTCAGCCGCATCCGCAGTAGCGAATGAACAGAATGAGCAGACAGATTTATACATACCAGCACACATTCAAGCTCGAATCGGGCAAGAAGCTTGAGGGACTTGAAATTGGTTTCCACACCTACGGAAGATTGAATAAAGATCGGGATAACGTGGTGTGGGTATGCCATGCCCTCACCGCAAATTCCGATGTTTTCGACTGGTGGAAAGGCTTGTTTGGAGCAAACGATTACTTTAACCCCGAAGAATACTTTATTGTATGCGCTAATATTCTTGGTTCAAATTATGGCACTACCAACCCGTTGAGCGAAAACCCGGTTACTGGTCAGCCTTATTATCTGTCGTTCCCCGAAATTACTGTTCGAGATATGGTGAATGCTCATAAGCTGTTGGCTGATCATCTCGGTATAAATGATATTAAAATTCTGCTCGGTGGCTCATTAGGAGGCCAACAGGCTTTGGAATGGTCGATCATCGAACCAAATCGCATTAAAAATGTCATTCTGATCGCTACAAATGCACGTCACTCACCCTGGGGCGTAGCCTTTAATGAATCACAACGCCTGGCCATTACTGCCGATAGAAGTTTTTATGCAAACAAGCCCGATGGTGGTGCTAAAGGTCTGAAAACAGCGCGTAGTATTGCGCTCCTCTCCTACCGTAGTTATAAAGCGTATTCGATTACTCAGCAGGAAGACAACGATAAAAAAACAGGTGATTTTAAGGCATCTTCCTACCAAAATTACCAGGGCGAAAAGTTAGTAAAACGCTTTAATGCCTACAGCTATTGGTACCTGACCAAAGTAATGGACTCGCATAATGTAGGCCGGGGCAGGCATGGGGTAGAAAAAGCATTGAGCCTGATTAAAGCGAAAACACTGGTAATCGGCATTAAGTCTGACGTGTTATTCCCGATTGAAGAGCAACAATACCTGTTCAATCATATACCCAAAGCTGCTTTTGCAGAATTTGATTCATTTTATGGGCATGATGGCTTTTTGATCGAAACCGAAGTATTAACCAATATCATCACTTCATTTTTTAAAACAGACGTTAAAGGAAAAATTATAGAACTGCAACAATCCGCATAATGAGTAAAAAACTAACTATCGGTCTTTTTGGCTTTGGCGTGGTAGGCCAGGGTCTTCATGATATTATAAAGACCAAAAATCTGAACATCGAAATTGTTAAAATATGTATAAAGGACGGAAGCAAAAAACGTAGCCTTCCTTCCCATTTATTTACTACTGACAGAAATGAATTGCTGGACAATCCCGATATCAATACGATTATTGAGCTGATCAATGAGACTGAACCTGCTTTTGAGATCGTGTCCAAAGCTTTAAGAACAGGCAAGAATGTGGTTTCGGCAAGCAAGAAAATGATTGCCAATCACCTGGAGGAACTAATTGGCCTACAGCACCAATATGGTACGTCATTGCTATATGAAGGTGCGGTTTGCGGTAGTATCCCGATCATCCGTAACCTGGAAGAGTATTATGATAATGAATTGCTGCATTCTATCTGCGGTATTTTCAATGGATCATCCAATTATATCCTTTCGAAAGGCTTTATTGAAGGCCTTGACTATGCAGCAGCTTTAAAGCAGGCGCAGGATCTGGGCTTTGCTGAAACCGACCCTACTATGGACGTTGGCGGCTACGATGCTAAGTTTAAATTGGTGATTGCCGCTGCACATGCCTACGGTGTGGTGGTAAGACCGGAAGAAGTGTTTAATATTGGTATACAAACGCTTTCGGCTTATGATCTGCAATACGCACGCGAAAAGAACCTTAAGATCAAACTGGTTCCGGTAGCAAAAGAGCTGGATGATAAACATGTGGCGCTGTTCGTTTTGCCGAAATTCGTAAACGAAAGCGAGTTCTTGTACAATGTAGAATACGAATACAACGGTGTAATTGTACAGGCTGCCTTTGCCGATCAGCAATTCTTCTTCGGTAAGGGTGCAGGTGGCCATCCAACAGGTTCAGCTGTATTATCGGACATTGCCGCCTTACGTTATGATTATCAGTACGAATACAAAAAGGCCAAATCAAAAAAAGAACTGAATTTCACTAACGATATCGAAATTAACATTTATTTGCGCTACGAAGATGATGACCTGGTTGAAGCTTTAGGCTTTGAATACATCCACGAACGCTACCTGTCAGGCAATTATAAATTTGTTATCGGAAAAATTAATCTGCAAAAACTGATCGACAATCAACATCGTATATTAAACGAGAGGGCTTTCATAGCCTTTGCCGATCAGCTGAAAGGGGTCAGTTTAGCTCCGGCAAGAAAACAAGCAGAAGAAGTTTTAGAATAAACACTTCGCTGTTTATGAATAAAGGCTCCCAAATTGGGAGCCTTTATTTTTGTATATATGTGTTAATTAGGGGCTATTGTTATACTGCTCTATCAAAATCCCATTGCTCCAGGTAATCAGCCACTCGGCGAAGGAACGATCCGCCCAGCGCACCGTCCACCACACGGTGATCATACGACAATGACAAGAACATCATATGCCTGATCGCTATTACATCGCCCTGTTTAGTTTCAATAACAGCAGGTTTCTTTTTGATAGCGCCAACGGCTAATATGGCGACCTGTGGTTGATTGATAATTGGTGTTCCCATCACGTTACCAAATGACCCTACATTGGTGATCGTAAATGTGCCATCTTTTATATCGTCAGGCTGCAATTTATTGTTGCGTGCACGGTTAGCCAGGTCATTAACTGATTTGGTTAAACCCACCAGGTTAAGTTTATCGGCATTTTTGATAACCGGAACAATCAGGTTGCCGCTTGGTAAAGCCGTAGCCATACCGATATTTACAGCAGCCTTTTTGATGATCTGATAGCCATTTACTGATGCATTAATCATCGGCATATCTTTGATGGCCCTCACAACGGCTTCAATAAATATTGGTGTAAAGGTGATCTTCTCTCCCTCTTTCTTCTCGAACGTGTTTTTTACCTTTTCGCGCCACAATACCAAATTAGTCACATCAGCTTCTACAAATGAAGTTACGTGTGGAGAGGTGTGCTTGCTCATCACCATGTGATCAGCGATCAATCTGCGCATCCTGTCCATTTCGATAATTTCATCTCTGCCCGATGCAGAAGTTGTAGGAACGGAAAATGGTTTATCTTCAAATATTGGCTCGGGTGCTTTGTAAGCCGCAGTTTCAATTTTTTGGGCTTCCTGTACAGGCGGAGTATATGATTTTTGTTGCGGTTCAACCTTACCCCCCAAAGACGCCGGGCTTTGCAAGTAATTTAGCAAGTCGTCTTTTGTCAAACGACCTTCAGCTCCGCTTCCCGGTATTTTATCCAGTTCTTCTATGCTGATGCCTTCCTGAGCAGCAATGTTTTTCACCAGTGGTGAATAGAATCTTCCTGAACCTTTACTTTCTTCTGAAGCTTTTACATCCAACTGCTCTATACCTGGTATATGTTCAGCAATAACCGGAGCTACTTTCGGCTCTTCAGGTACATTTATTTCATGCGATTCGGTAACTGGCACATTGACTTGTTCAGCCTCATCACCGCCTTCAGTTTCAATTACGGCAATCACCGCGCCTACCTGAACTACTTCATTTTCGCTACAAAGCTGCTGAATAAGTTTCCCGGATACTGGTGAAGGTACCTCAGAATCCACTTTATCGGTAGCAATTTCCATTACCGCCTCATCCATTTCAATATAATCGCCGGTATTTTTATTCCATTTGATTATGGTAGCTTCAGCAACGCTTTCGCCCATTTTTGGCAGCAACAATTGGTATTTGGCCATATAGATTTATATAATTGGGTCAAAATTAGTTATTAGTTTTTAAATTCCTCAAGCAATAGGTGCAGCATATTTAATGCTGCTATGGCTGTTCGTTCGATATTTTGTAAACGTTTATTACCGAATTGGAATTTTTTAGCGATCGTTTTTTCTGAATTTGCCACCCCAATCCATACTGTACCAACCGGTTTTTCAGGAGTGCCGCCATCAGGCCCCGCTATGCCTGTTACCGCGATAGCATAGTCTGATTTAAAATTCAATAATGCTCCTTCTACCATTTCGGTCACCGTTTCCCTGCTTACAGCGCCGTACTGCCACAACGTTTCGTTTTTTACGCCAAGTATGCTTTCCTTTAACTCATAAGAGTAAGAAACCGCCCCGCCGAAGAACACTTTCGACGAACCCGGATGCTGGGTGATTAAATGTGCTATATACCCGCCTGTGCAACTTTCAGCGGTTGATAGTGTAAGCTCTTTTTCTGCCATGTAATTTAATATAGCCTTTTCAAGCGCAATGTCTTCTTCAGCTACTACCGACCTGCCAACACGTTCAACGATCTTCCCGGCGAACAATTCAATTTCTTTTTTTAAGGAAACTTCATCCTCACCGTATCCGCTTAAACGCAAACGAACTTGCCCAAGTTTAGGTAAGTAAGCTAATTTTATATAGGAAGGCAAAGAGTCCTCAATATCAGCTATTTTTTCTGCCAGGTATGATTCTCCTTCACCCACTGTCAGAATGGTTTTATGAATAATAATTGGAAGCTTGAAAGTCGCTTTCAGTTTCGGAATCACCGAGTCCTCCATCATATACATCATCTCGTGCGGTACCCCCGGCATCGACATGTATATCTTACCCAGATAATTAAACCACATACCCGGGGCTGTGCCGTTGGCATTCAGTATCACTTCGCAATTTTCCGGAACCAACGCTTGTTGTTTATTTACATCCAGCAGTTGTGTTGATGGCCCACGTAGCCGTTTGAAAATGTTTTCTACATTTTGTAAGGCCTCCTGATTTTCGACAAGTCCAACACTAAAGTATTCAGCAAGTGTTTTTTTGGTAATATCATCCTTTGTAGGGCCAAGGCCGCCCGTGATAAGAATAATATCTGCTCTTTGATGAGCTTCAAAAAGCGCATTAAGAATATGCTGTTTATCGTCGGATACGGATGATATCTGTTTTACCCGTATGCCGATGGCGTTCAGTTTCTGCGCAATAAAAGCAGAGTTAGTATCGACGATCTGCCCTATCAGTATCTCATCGCCAATAGTTATTATTTCAGCTAACATTCCGCAAAGTAAGCGTTTTTTATTGATTCGGATTGTAATACTGGTTGTTGGTATAATCGCTTCGCTTGGTTAACTTCAAATCCTGCAAGATAGCGGCCTTCACACGGAGGGTAACATTGTAGGATTTAAAGTAACCGAAAGGCAACCATTGCATAGATAAATCCCAGAAATGCAGGTCGCGATAAATACCAAAAGAAGTGGCGCTACTTAGTTTCCCCT
>JAFAKI010000378.1 GCA_019235595.1 Mucilaginibacter sp.
GTCAATGGATCACGACGGTACAAAAGGCGGCTTTGATAACCAATTTTTGAAGCAAGTAAATGATGCGGTGCATATACCGGTAATTGCATCAGGTGGCGCCGGCAGCGTCCAGCATTTTGTAGATGTGTTTGAAAAAACTAACGTTGATGCAGCTTTGGCGGCTTCTGTATTTCATTATGGCGAAATATTGATCCCCGACCTGAAAAATGTTCTTAAACAACATCATATTGAAATAAGGACTACCAATTAGTCCGTTAAGAAAATGTATAATGACTATTGATTTTAATAAAAGCGACGGTTTAGTTCCGGTGATCATACAGGATGAGCAGACATTGGAGGTGTTGATGTTGGGCTATATGAACCAGGAAGCCTACGATAAAACCGTCAAAGAAAATATTGTAACCTTTTTTTCGCGTTCAAAAAACCGGCTTTGGACAAAGGGCGAGACCAGCAATAATTTTTTGCATGTTAGAAGTATATCGCTGGATTGCGACAACGACACTTTACTAATAAAAGTAAAAGCTGACGGACCAACCTGCCATACCGGAGCGCGTAGCTGCTTCAATACCGAATACAATCAAAACTTTATTCTGCAATTAGAGCAGATTGTTAACGATCGTTATGAGAATCCAAAAGAAGGTTCATATGTCAACAAGCTCCGCGAAAAAGGCCTGAACAAAATAGCACAGAAAGTGGGTGAAGAAGCCGTGGAAACGGTTATAGCCGCTTTAGCACAAACAGAAACCGATATGATCAACGAATCATCGGATCTGGTTTTCCATTTGATCGTTCTCTTACGCGAAAAAGGATTGAGTTTGGAAACGATAGCCAAGAACCTGGAGAGCAGGCATAAATAAGTTGGCAGTTGCCTGTTTGCAGTTGGCAGTAGAGTTGAATTGCAAACTGCAAACTGCAAACTGCAAACTGCAAACTGACAAGAATGATTACCGTAAACAAATCAGCCGAACTTACCGGCCACGGCAACCCTATCTTTACGCTGGAACTTTCGCAAAAGCCCGGAATCCTGTTTACCGGTGGTAACGATAAAGGGTTGGTTGAATGGAGCCTGAAAGACAATGCCTTTATTAAGGTGATGTTCCCGGTCAAGGCGTCAGTTTATGCCATTCATTGTCCACAAGGTTATCCCCTTCTTTTTGCTGGTTTACGAAGTGGTCATGTGTTGGTATTCAACTTCCTTGAACAAAAGCTCACTCATGTTTTAGAAGGCCATCAGGCACCCATATTTGATATTAAATCGGTTCAACGGAAAGAGGAATTACTTGTTGCCTCCGAAGACGGTACCGTATCCGTATGGAATCTAAAGGACCTGCAAAAAATATATACCATTCCGGTATCTCCTGATACAGTTCGCAGCATCGGCATTTCTCACGATGAGAAACAGGTAGCTTTCGGTTGTCGGGATAATTCCATCAAAATATATGACGTTGAGGACTATTCCCTGATCAAAAGTCTTCATAGTCATACGATGGCGGTGTTTGCAGTTCAATACGCTCCTGATGGCAGTTATCTGGTATCGGGCTCACGCGATGCACAATTAAAAATATGGGACGCGCTCACATTTGAGCTTATTAGGAGTATACCGGCCCATATGTTCGCGGTCAATCATATCGCATTTCATCCAACTCTACCCTATTTTGCTACTGCCAGCATGGATAAAAGCATCAAAATATGGGGTTCTGATGATTTTAAGTTATACAAGATCATCAGCCGCGAAAAAGGGTATCCGGGCCATGTATTGTCAATAAACAAACTTGCATGGAATGGCAATCAGCTAATCTCTGTAAGTGATGATAAACGCATCATCATATGGGATGTGCAATTTGATGAATAAGTTCTGATTTCTTATTGCCACAATAATATTACACAGATTATTTACGTGCAAAAAACACTAATTTGCATCCGATAATTTTTAACTGATCATCATGAACAAATTACTCCTCGCTATGCCGTTCCTGGCTTTAGCGGCAACTGTTAATGCGCAGCAAGGCGCTCAGCTAACGGCAAAAGATTACGAGCACGCCGAAAAATTCCTAAGTTATAATACTGCTCCGCTTATCGATCACGATAATGTGAATGCAGTTTGGTTTGACGGTGATAAATTCTGGTATCGTACCCTAACCCCAAAAGGCAGCGAGTTTATACTGGTTGACCCTTCTAAAAAAACACGCGCCGCAGCATTTGATCAGCAGAAATTGGCGGTTTCGTTGTCAAAAGCTACGGAAAAACAATACGAGGCAGAAATGCTGCCGTTCAATTCCTTTAGTTTTTCGGAAGATGGTAAGTCAATTATTTTCGAGGCAGATGGCAAACAATGGAGCTATAACCTGCAATCTTATGATTGTAAGCCTGACAATTCGCACATAATAACAGGCAAAGAAAGAGGTCGGGGCAGAAGAAGAGCTGAATTGGAAGTTGCGTCGCCCGATGGCAAAAAGGTGGCTTATATAAAGGATTACAACCTGTGGGTGCGGGACGTAGCTACTCATAAAGAAACACGGTTAACCACCGATGGAGTAAAAGACTTTGGTTACGCTACCGATAACGCTGGATGGAAAAGTAGTGATGCACCGATAGTACGCTGGTCGCCAGACTCAAAAAAGATAGCAACTTTTAAACAGGATCAGCGCAATACAAGCGAAATGTACCTGGTTTCAACCAATGTGGGCCAACCCAAATTAAGAGCATGGAAATATCCGTTACCCGGTGACAAGGAGATTGCAATGATCCATCGGGTGATTATTAATGTTGATGAACCAAAGGTTATTAATCTACAAGTAGCGCCTGATCCACACAGGGCAACATTAAGTGACGATATCGCCAGCAGCGGCTCTTTTGACGACGTAGACTGGAGCCCGGATGCAAATCAGCTAGCCTTTGTATCTACCTCACGCGATCATAAGGTTGAGAAAATGCGCATTGCAGATGCAGTTACGGGAAAAGTTCGCGTTGTATTTGAAGAATCGGTACCAACACAATTTGAATCGGGATGGGGTACTATCAACTGGCGTTATCTGCCTAAGAGCAATGAGATCATCTGGTTCTCGGAGCGTGACAATTGGGGGCATTTATATCTGTATGATGCTACTACCGGGAAATTGAAGAACCAGATTACCAAAGGTGACTGGGTAGTTACGCAATTGCTAAAAGTAGATGAAAAGAGTCGAGTAGTATACTTTATGGCCGACGGTCGTGAGGCTGAAAACCCTTACTTTGGTCAGTTATGCAAAATCGGTTTCGATGGTAAACATTTCTCGGTGCTTACACCTGAGGCGGGCAATCACCAAATAACCTTCTCTCCTTCAGAGAATTATTTTATCGACAGTTACTCAAAACCGGATGTGCCTCCTGTCACTGTTTTAAGGGATTTGAACGGTAAGCTGATTACCGATTTAGAGAAGACCGATGTATCAAGACTTGAAGCCACAGGCTGGCATGCGCCAACACCGGTAAAATTACTGGCACATGATGGCAAAACCGATATTTATGGTTTGATGTTCACCCCTACTACGCTGGATCCAAATAGGAAATACCCTGTTGTTGATTACATCTACCCAGGCCCTCAAGGCGGCAGCGTGGGCAACTGGTCATTTGCAGCTTCAAGAGGTGACCACCAGGCTTTGGCTCAATTAGGTTTTGTAGTTGTGGCTATAGAAGGAACGAGCAATCCTTTGCGGTCAAAAAGTTTTCACGATATGAGTTATGGCAATATGGCTGAAAATACAATCCCTGACCAAATAGCGAGCATTAAACAATTGGCA
>JAFAKI010000417.1 GCA_019235595.1 Mucilaginibacter sp.
ATAATTAATAACTTGCTCCTCAATTTGAACCGGGATTTCGCGCCACTCATACTTCTGGGTACGTAGTTGCGGCTCGAAACCTGCTTCCCTGATAGAATCCTGTATGCCTTTAGCAGTAAAACGGTGCGGAGCGCCGGCGGCGGATACCACGTTTTCTTCGATCATAATAGAACCGAAGTCGTTTGCGCCTGCGTGAAGGCATATCTGCGCTACTTGTTTACCCACGGTAAGCCAGGATGCCTGTATATTTTTAATATTGGGTAGCATAATACGGCTCAGTGCAATCATACGGATATATTCGTCGCCTGAAACATTATTGGTGATACCACGCACCTTGCGCAACAGAGTGCCATCATCCTGGAAAGGCCATGGAATGAAAGCAATAAAGCCATAATGCCCATCAGGTTTTTCAGCCTGCACTTCGCGTATCCAAACCAGGTGCTCAAAACGCTCCTCGATAGTTTCAATATGCCCGAACATCATCGTAGCCGAAGTTGGCAGGTTCAGTTTGTGTGCGGCACGCATCACATCCAGCCACTCCTTACCACCGCACTTGCCTTTAGATATCAGGCGGCGAACACGGTCGTTCAAAATCTCGGCACCTGCACCTGGTAATGAATCTAAACCGGCTGCTTTTAATTCGCGGAGCACATCGATATGGCTCATATTTTCCAGCTTTGCCACGTGAGCAATCTCCGGCGGACCTAATGAATGCAGTTTTAAAGTAGGATACAGCTCTTTTAGCTGTTTGAACAGATCAGCATAAAATTTCAAACCCAGATCGGGGTGGTGGCCGCCTTGCAATAACAGCTGATCGCCGCCATAGCGGAAAGTTTCCTCGATTTTTACTTTATAGGTTTCTATATCCGTGATATAGCTTTCCTCGTGACCCGGGCGGCGGAAAAAATTGCAGAACTTACAGTTGGCAATGCAAACATTGGTGGTGTTCACATTCCGGTCGATCTGCCAGGTAACCTTGCCATGGGGAACTTGCTTTTTACGCAGTTCGTTGGCCACATACATCAAGTCTGTCGTAGGAGCATGGTGATATAAATGAACGCCTTCCTCAATATTCAGGAAATCAAAATTCAACGCGCGTTGCAGCAAATCGGCTGTATTCATGGAGCAAAGATACGAAGTAGGAGGGGAAAGGTGAAAGCGGAAAGGGTAAAGGTGGATTATGGTTTAATTTTTACAGGATTCCAACAATTTGAAATGTGGAGACGCGATGAACTGCGTCTTTACTTCCTCGGCATATAAATAATGATGCAAGCGCCGATAACAGCAATTAATGCACCGATGACATCCCATTTATCGGGTTTAAATCCGTCAACTTTCCATGCCCATAAAAGCGCCATCAGAATAAAAATACCACCATATGTAGCGTATACGCGGCCGAAGTTTGCTGTTTGCCACGTAGCTACAATCCCGTAGAGTGCCAGGATAATTGCACCGGAAATGCCATAATAAAGCGGTTTGTCTGATTTGAGCCACAGCCATACCAGGTAGCCACCACCAATTTCGCATAAACCCGCGAGTATAAATATTCCTAAAGATTTTATAATGCCCATTGAGTTGAATAAATGCGATTTTAAGATACAACTTTGCCCTTGTCCAACCTTAATACTTTATCCACACTATCAGGTATTTCGTTCTGATAATGGGTAACATAGATCAGTGTTACGTTGCTCAGCTCGCAAATGGTATCTACCAGCATTTTAAAATGCAATTGCTGGTGCAGGTCCATTCCCTGGCAGGGCTCGTCGAATATTAATAAAGTCGGGTTTTTGATTAGTGCACGGGCCAGCAGACAAAGCCGTTGCGCACTGGCCGGGATATTTTTTAACAATACGCGTGCATAACGGTCTATCTCCAAAGCTTTCATCCATCGTAATGCAATAGCCGATTTTTTCGGGTCGCTCGGGCGAAATAAGCCCATCGTATCATAAAAGCCTGATTCAATCACTTGCAGGCAACTGTTATCAGTCGGAAAGTATTGGTATAGTTCAGGAGATACAAAGCCCGTTTTGCTTTTAATATCCCAGATACTCTCGCCTGTCCCACGTTTGCGGTCGAATAGGATGATATCATTGGCGTAGGCCTGCGGATTATCAGCATTAATCAAACTCAACAAGGTAGATTTACCAGCTCCGTTTGGCCCAAGTAGCGCCCAGTGTTCCCCTTGTTTGATTTGCCAGTCGACGTTTTTCAGGATTTCCTTATCGCCATAGGAGATTTTAATGTTATTCATCCGCACTATCCATTCATATGATGGAATAGGGTTTATGTTTAAAAGTGCCGATAATTCTTCTCGGTCCAGTTTGCCTTTATCAATTTGAGCAAAGGACGAGGAATCGAAATCTTTTGCCAGCATTTGTTGAGCGATACCACCATTCTTAAGCACAGCCACATGGGTAATTGCCGCCGGGATCTCAAATGGTGAGGTTGACATAATAACGGTTATGCCTGATGAAATTATGTCCGAAATAATCTGGTTAAACTCAGCTCGTGTTTGCTCATCCAGACCGGCAAGCGGATTATCAAGCATCAGCAATAGCGGGTTTTTGATCAATGAGGCTGCTATTAATAGGCGCTTAGTTTCGCCATTGGAAAGCTTTATCAATTGTTTGCTTTTCAGAACCTCCAGGTTCAGCCTTTGCATCACCTTTGGTAGATCCCAAAAGCCTGGAGTATCTGAGTAATGTTCGATGGAGCCCAGATATTCTTCCACCGTTAAAGCATCTTCTGAATCAGACGAATTATAGCGCTGCTGATAGTAAAAATCACTGGTGTTGGACAGGTTGCGGAAATGATGCCGTGGCTCCACAAAGCTTATCAGTTTATGAAAAGTGAGGTATGCATCATCTGAGTGATGCTCCTTCAAATAGTCCTCATGAAAATAATTATGAATACCACCGGCAGAGATATGAAGCTTACCCGCTATTATTTGCAATAAGGCGCTTTTTCCCGAACCGCTTTCGCCTATCAGTGCCCAGTTTTCGCCACGATTGACAGTAAAATTCAGATCAGAAAAAATAGTTGTATTACCCAGTTTAAGGGTAGCATGGTCGATAGACAGTAAAGCAGTATTCATTGGTATTTATGTTCGGGACAAGTTAGGGATTTGTTCGGTAAGTTGATTGAGTTGATTGGGTTGGATTAAGTTGGGTTTGAAAAGTCATTAACCTAATCAACTTAATCTAACTTAATCAACCACTTAAATAAAAACTTTAAAGCAACTCCATTGTACTTAACTGAACAGAAGTCAATCTATGAAAAAGTTAAACTTATTACTGCTGGCAATGGTATTATTTATCCTGAGCAGTTGCTCGGTTATTACGGGGATTTTTAAAGCCGGGGTGGCGGTGGGAGTGATCGTAGTTATTATAGTGATTGCGATTATTATCTGGATCATATCCCTGTTCTTCAGGAGGTAAAAACAAAAAGCGCTCCGTGGCAAACCCAGGAGCGCTTTCTTTTGCACTAAAAAGAATTATTTCTTTTTAGTAGTGTCTTTTTTCATTTTGCTGGTGTCAGCCATTTTCATTTTGCTGGTGTCTTTTTTAGAAGTGTCAGCAGCCATTTTCGCTGAGTCAGCCATTTTCGCTGAGTCAGCCATCTTAGCAGAGTCAGCAGAACCTGCACCACCTTTACCTTTACAAGCAGCAGCAGAAACAGCGATAGCTAAAGCTAAGAAACCGATTTTGAATGAATTTTTCATTTTAAGTTTTTTAAATAAGTGATTAATAGTTTTGCTATTAATACTGTAAATAAAAAAAGGTAACCCGTAATTTTAAAAAAAATCAAGGATTACCTTCAAAAAAAGTATAAAAAACTAAAAATCAGTACAAAAACTAAAATGAATTAGTACTGTCAGAAATTATTTCTTTTTAGTAGTGTCTTTTTTTGCAGTGTCAACAGCAGCTTTCTTAGTAGTATCAGCTTTTTTAGCAGTGTCTACAGTAGCAGTTTTTGCAGAGTCAGCTTTAGCTGAGTCAGCAGATGAAGCAGATGAGCTACCTTTGCAAGCAGCAGCAGAAACAGCGATAGCAAGAGCTAAGAAACCAATTTTGAATGAATTTTTCATGTTAAAGTTTGTTTAATGTTTTGCATTAATACAGCAAATTGGAAAAGGTAACCCGGTTATTTTAAAAAAAAATGTAAAATTATCTGTAAGATTGACAGAATATCTGTTTTACTAGAAAAAAGGGCAACTCCCTGCTGTGGAGCTACCCCCAAACTATAACACGTATTTAAAATTGGTTGCTATTTTTTTACGCTGTCTTTCTTTACCGCATCAATTCCAGCTTTTTTAGCGGTATCAATTGTTGCCTTGCCGGTGTCAATAGCTGTTTTGTTAGTGTCTGGTTTTTCTTCAGATCCGCCTTTGCCTTTGCTTACGCATGATGAGCAGGATGAAATTGAAAACATAATTGCGGCTGCCAGTACACTGATTTTGAATGAGTTTTTCATAAAGATTAATGTTTAAAGTTTTGCATTGATACAGCAAACTTTAGAAAGGTAACCCGGCAAAAAAATATAAAAAAAGGCAGCCCAAAAACGGGTTACCTTTTGCGATTGAACAGAATTAATAGCTCAAACATTACGGCTTTTTGGTCGTATCCTTTTTAGTTGTATCTGTTGTCATTGGAGATTTCCTGGTGGTATCAACCACGTTGGTTTTGGTTGAATCGGCCACCTTGGTCGTGTCGGTCGTGCCGGTTTTATGGGTGCTTTTGCAAGCCGCAATCGAACCAGTCACAAGGACAATCAGGATTAATTTACTGATGTTTTTCATATTAATGATGAATTATTTAGTGTGATGAATTAAAAAATGATGATGCAAACCCAAGCAGATAACTGCAATACTTTTAATTTTGTTTTTTAAATAATTTGGAATAAATGGGTTACAATTTCGCTTAATTAGTATTAATAGTGAATACAGAATCAAAGAGTTCAATACCGACCGACAGCGAGATTGTTTTTGGAATCCTTAATAACTCGGAAAATGCGATAAAAAGGCTGTATGTGGCCTATTTTCCGATGGTAATGCAGCTGATACTAAATAACAACGGAACGGCCGACGATGCCAAGGATATTTACCAGGAGGCGATCATCGTTCTTTATAATAAAGTTAAAAAAGGTGATTTCGAGCTGAATAGCAAGCTGAAGACTTTTATTTATTCGGTTTGCAGGCGGCTTTGGCTAAAAAGATTAAGCCAGATGAACCGTTATGGCGGCGATATTCATGATTTTAATGACTATCTGTCGGTAGAAAATGAAGTAGAAGAGCAGGGAGAGCGGGATATTCAGTTTGGAAAAATGCAAAGTGCCCTGCAAATGCTGGGCGAACCTTGCAAAACTATCATAGAGGATTTTTATATCCACAACAGATCAATGCAGGAGATCTGTGAGAGTTTTGGTTATACCAATGCGGACAATGCCAAAACGCAGAAATATAAATGCCTGCAAAGGCTGAAAAAGTTATTTTTTCAGCAAAAGTAAAGAAGCAAAGAAATGAGAGACGAGCAACTTATAGAAGTGATTGAACGCTACCTCAACGGCGAAATGAGTGCCGATGAGCGTGACGCGTTTGAACAACTTCGCAGGGAAAATGCTGAGCTTGACACCCGTGTTGTTGAACATCAGCAATTTACGGGCTTATTGAAACAATATGGCGAGCGCGTGGCATTGGAAAAACGTTTAAATGCTATTCACGAGGAAATAGATGTACACGCTATCGCTGAAGAGGTAACTGTCCATCCATCTTGGATTGTTCAGTTATGGCGTGATCATCACTCAAAAATATCAGTGGCTGCATCAATAGCTATTTTTGCTGTTTTGGCTACGCTGTTTTTCACGGGTTATTTAAGCAATAACAACTCATATACTGAATTGAGCCGTGAAGTCGGTAGGTTGAACAGGTCAACAACAGCTATTAAGAAAGATATTAACGCTATAAAAAACGGTACCCGTGTGATCGCTGCTCAGGACAAATCAAGGGGAACCGGTTTCGCGCTAACCTCAAACGGGTTGATCGCGACAAGCTTTCACGTCGTAAATGGCGCAGATTCTATATATGTTCAGGATGTTGCCGGAAGGTCATTTAAGGTAAAAGTCGTGTATAATGATCCGCAAAGTGATATTTCGATCTTGAAAATCGTGGACTCTTCTTTTAGAAACTTAGGTCAGGTACCATATGCATTTAAACGTTCTGAAAGCGATCTGGCTGAGAATGTGTTTACTTATGGTTATCCGCAGGATTCCCCGGTTTATGGTGATGGCAGGCTTACATCCGCTAACGGTTTGAACGGCGATACTTTGGATTATGAAATATCAGTTCCTATCAACCCGGGAAATAGCGGTGGGCCATTATTAGATAGTAAAGGTAACGTAATAGGTATCGTAAGGGCCAAAGAAACTCGCCTGGAGGGTATGCATTTTGCTTTGAAATCAAGCTACTTGTTAAATGCAATAAAGAATATCCCACAAGATTCATTAACCAAAATTCCTGTGCTGAACTCCGAGAATAGCTTGGCTAACCTTACCCGTCAGCAACAGGTTAAAAAGATAAAACCATATGTGTTTATGGTGAAAGTTTATTAAATGTGCAGATGCGTGGATGTGCAGATGTGCAAATGATGAAAAAAAATACCCTTCGTCTGGAGGGCATTTTTTTATGTCTGAATCACAGATTTCGCAGATTAGAAAAACATTTGCACATCTGCAAATTTGTACATCCGCACATCTATCGGTCGACTTCGCCCAGTACAAAATCTATTGAGCCGATTATAGCGATCAGATCAGCGATCATCACGTCTTTGGCGATAGCCGGCAGTACGGACAGGTTACAGAAGCTTGGTCCACGGGATTTTACGCGCAGAGGTATTTCTGATCGAGCATCACTGTGAACAAAATAGAAACCAAGTTCTCCTTTTGCACCTTCACCGCGTATGTAAAAATCCTGCACTTTTGGGGTGATCTTTCTAGGCATCTTGGCACGGGGGTCAAAATCAGGCGTGCGTTTTAATTCTTTTTGCAGGCGATCAAGGCACTGCTCCACTATTTTAAGTGATTGCGCTATCTCGTCTACGCGGACTTTATAACGGTCCCAACAATCGCCTACGGTACCCATCTCGCCTTTACCGATTGGGACATCAAATTCTAATTCAGGGTAAACGGAGTAGCCATCAATGCGGCGCAGATCCCATTTCAATCCTGAGCCACGCAACATTGGCCCCGAGCAGCCATAATTGATTGCCACATCCATCGGTAACACACCAACATTGGCTGTACGGCTAATGAATATTTGGTTGTTGGTCAATAACTCATCAAGCTCGGTTAGTTTTGGTTTGAAATAATCCACAAACTCACGGCAACGTTCTTCAAAGCCAACAGGGAGATCGTAAAATAATCCACCTACCCAGATATAGTTATACAGCATGCGAGAGCCCGAAGCCCATTCCAGCATACCCATGATATGTTCTCTGTCACGGAAACACCACAGGAAAGGGGTGAATGCGCCTATATCAATTCCGTAAGTACCGATAGCGATGAGGTGGGAGGCAATACGGTTCAGTTCGCAAACCAACACCCGGATATATTCTACACGTTTAGGAATATCCTTGTCGATACCCATCATCCGCTCAACACCCATGGTCCAGATGTGGCTGTTGTTCATGGATGCCAGGTAATCCATGCGGTCGGTAAAGGGGATGGTTTGTTGATAGGTTAGTGATTCTGCGTGTTTCTCAAAACAACGGTGCAGGTAACCCATGTGCGGGATCACTTCCTTCACAATTTCGCCATCGGTGATCAACTCCAAACGCAAAACGCCGTGAGTCGAGGGGTGTTGCGGTCCCATGTTTAGCACCATCTCCTGCGCTGAGGCTTCAGCGATTTTCTTGTTGTAGCGCTCTAGTGCTTCTTCGTATTTTGAGTTGGTGATGTTCACTATTAATTATTTAGTAATGCCGTCATTGCGAGGAACGAAGCAATCCCCGATTGGCAGAGCGGCTATACAAGTTCAACACCGTCCTATCCGTCCTGTATGGTTTGGGATTGCTTCGTTCCTCGCAATGACGTTTCATTTATTAGTCAATTTTTATACCTTTATAAAACTCCGCATTCTTATAATCCTTCCGAAGCGGATACCCTTCCCAATCATCCGGCATTAAAATACGTCGAAGATCGGGGTGCCCTTCAAAGAATATCCCTTCCATATCAAATGCTTCGCGTTCATGCCAATCTGCTGAATGGTAAACTGATGAAATCGTTGGAAAAGACGGTAAATCATCCAGATCCCGGTTATTTTCTTTACTTACTTTTAGAGTCAGTTGCGTTTGATAGGGGATGGAGGCTAAATGATATACCACGCCAAAGCGTTTTGCTTCGATGCCGTAATCCACACCACTCAGGCAGGAGAGAAAATCAAAATATGTTTTGGGATTATCGCGCAATTCCAGGCATACATCGGCTATATGATCAGGGTTGATCAGTAAAGCAGGCTGTAAACCGGTAGTTTCTTCGCCAACAATAACGCCCTCACCGAATTTCAGAATAAGAATAGCTTTGATCTCTTCGAGGTTCATGGCGCCAAACGTACTTTTTTCCAGTTTTTGTTGTCGATTTTTTTGTAGAGGATGCGATCATGTAGTCTGCTGCCTCTTCCTTGCCAAAATTCGATCAGCCGTGGTTTCAGAATGTACCCACCCCAATAGGATGGTTTTGGTATGTCCTTATCCGCATACTGTGTTTCTGCTTCCCCGAATTTTGCTTCAAGAAACTCCCGGTCAGCAATTTCCTGGCTTTGAGGAGAGACAATAGCGCCCAATTGACTGCCCCTTGGACGGCTATGAAAATATTTTTCTGATTCTTCCCTGCTTACCTTTTCAATAGTCCCCTCAATACGCACTTGGCGCTCTAAACTTATCCAATAGAACAGAAGTGACCCCAATGGGTTTTTGGCGATCTCTTTTCCTTTACGGCTTAAATAATTGGTATAAAAAACAAAGCCATCGTCGTTAAAACCTTTTAGTAACACTATTCTGGCAGATGGCCGGCCATCGGAGGTTGCTGTCGCCAATGTCATGGCAGTTGGCTCTGCAACTTCTGCCTTCAAAGCTTCGTTAAACCACTTGTCGAATTGTTTTATCGGGTCGGCGTTAGAGTCGGTTTCAGACAGAGAGGCTGAAAGATATTCGGATCGTATATTTTGTATGTCTTCCTGGTTCATTGTTGCAAACTTACAAATTAATTGTACCGTATATTAGACAGGTATTTTTTAATTTAATAATTGCACCTATTTTTACGTTTACGTGTTGTTATAATTATATCTAATTGTTTATGCTAAGTGCTATTTTACCGGAGTCGGGACGTTTGTTGATATCGGAGCCTTTTATGATCGACCCCAATTTTAAGCGGTCGGTTATACTGCTGACAGAGTATGGGAGTACAGGTTCGATGGGGTTTGTGCTGAATCACCAAAGTGAGTATATGCTGGGAGATTTATTGCCGGACTTGCCTTATTCTGAAATGCCTGTTTACATTGGCGGGCCTGTAGGGGAGGATACGCTGCATTTCATACACCGTTGTCCGGATAAAATTGAAGACGGCATTGAAATAGCAGAAGGTATTTACTGGGGCGGAAATTTTGAAACTGTAAAATCGCTGGTAACCAATTATCAATTGACTGATAGCGAGATACGCTTCTTTACCGGCTATTCAGGATGGACACCAGGCCAACTGGAAGACGAGATAGCCGAAGATACCTGGATTGTAACCGATAAGTTTACTGCCGAAATCATATTCTCGCATGACGACCAAAATATCTGGCGTCAGGTAATCATCAGCATGGGGCAGCGTTATGCCCACATCGCCAATTTTCCCGAGAATCCGGAGATGAATTGATTTTTTAGTTATCAGTTAACCAGTGACTAGTTAACCGGTTAACCAGAGATCAGTTAATCGGGGCATTAGCTTTCTATGAAATTTTTACTAGTCACTGGTTAACCGGTCACTGATTAACTGATAACTACCCCTCCATCTCCCTCGCCGACTCCTCCACCTTCTTTTTAAGACTTTCTTTGTAGTCGATCAGGTTTTTTACGATGTGCTCGTCGGCTGTGGATACGATCTGCGCGGCGAGGATACCTGCATTTTTTGCGGCGTTGAGGGCAACAGTCGCCACGGGGATACCGTTAGGCATTTGCAGGATGGATAGGATAGAGTCCCAGCCATCAATAGAATTGCTTGACTTAACCGGAACGCCAATTACCGGCAAATGAGTAAGCGAAGCTACCATGCCCGGCAAGTGTGCCGCGCCACCTGCTCCGGCAATAATCACTTTCAGACCACGGTCAGCCGCCGATTTGGCGTAGCTAAACATGCGTTCCGGCGTGCGGTGTGCTGATACCACGGTGATTTCATAAGAAACACCTAACTCTTTTAAAACATCTGCTGCATCCTGCATCACATTCAAGTCAGACTTACTGCCCATGATGATGCCTATTTTGGGTTGATTACTCATTCTTTTGCGATTTTATTGAGGATCGTTTAACAATAAATATGATTGATCCGACAATGAGGGTTATTATTAAAATAATGATAAATGCGTATTTCACGCCTTTAATAACTAATGCTTTGTCACTCCAGGACGAACGATTCTTCGGTTTTTCAATGAATTTAAAGGTACTACAAAATGCATTTAAACGAGGATCGTTTTGACTAACCGGCTCTTTGAACCACATGCCTTGGCTAACCAGTTTTTTGTCAATATAGAACGAGCGATAAGTAATATAATAGTTTGTTGTATCAAATGTTCCTTTGCCCTCATATTCAATCCCATTTACTCCATCTACAACTATATCCTTTTTATAAAGTATTTTACCATGAATAGATTTGGCAAAGCCAATCAGTACACCTCTGTAAAATGATTCCTTGAAGTTTTTGTAAAAAATATCAAGTGGGCCAAGCTTTACATTTGCGGTACTCGCTGTGTACAATATGTTATTGTAGTTTGCTTCATAGACCAGTCCGTTGTCGACTTTGTTAATACGGGGACTGTCTGGAAAGAATACTGTTGCGGTCCCCCCAATATTCTGAAGATGGTTTAGCAAATTCTGGCTGTATGCCGAAATTGTAAGAATCGAGATGAGTAAGGTTAATATGGTTTTTTTCATTGATGCACAATGGCTCAGCTTATCACTTTCAAAGTCTTCTGCACAAACCTTGCCTTTTCAATGGCTTTTTCTCTGTCGGTATCAACTATTGTAACATGACCCATTTTACGAAATGGCTTGGTTAATGCTTTCCCGTATAAATGTATATAAACGCCGGCACATTCCAGCACGTCTTCTATCCCCTGATATACAGCCGGGCCTTCGTAACCTGCTTCGCCTAAAACGTTGATCATAATGGCATGATTAAGGCAAGCCGTATCGCCCAGCGGCTGATTAAATATAGCCCGTAAATGCTGCTCAAACTGCGAAACAACATTACCTTCAATGGTTTGGTGGCCGCTGTTATGTGGACGTGGCGCCAGTTCGTTTACCAGTATTTTCCCGTTTTTATCAAGGAACATTTCAACAGCCAGCAAACCAACTATATTCAGGCATTCTGCAACCCGTTTGGCAATGCGTTCAGCTTCCTGGTGTACTTCAAAAGGCAGGGTAGAAGGAGCGATCAAAAATTCAACCAGATTGGCCTGCGGATTAAATTCCATTTCCACCATCGGGAAGGCTTTTATCTCGCCGTCCTCATTCCGGGCAACTATTACCGCTATTTCCTTTTGAAAATCAACCCAACGTTCAATCAGGCTTGGTTCAGTGAAGGCTTTTGCCAGATACGATTCATCGATTACCTTATAAACGCCCTTGCCGTCGTAGCCATCGCGGCGAAGCTTTTGTATGTAAGGGAATGGAATGTGACTTTTTCTTAATTGTTCCGATGATGAAATGATCTGGAACTCGGCGGTAGGTATCTCGTTTTCTTTGAAGAATTGTTTCTGCAGACCCTTATCCTGTATAAGCCGGATAATACGCGGCTGCGGATAAACCTGCACTCCTTCTTTTTCGAGCTGCTCAAGTGCGTCTACATTCACTTTCTCAATCTCGATGGTAAGCATGTCTACCTTTTTGCCGAATTTGTAAACCGTCTCATAATCGCCCAGGGAGCCGACAACAAATTCGTCGCACAATTTCTTGCAGGGCGCTTCGCGATCGGGGTCGAGCACTTTAACCGTTACATTATAATTGATGGCTTGTTGAATCAGCATGCGGCCAAGTTGTCCGCCGCCTAAAATTCCGAGTTTGAGGTCTCCGTAAAATGCTTTCATTTAATGATGCAAGTTTACCTAAATTTTTTTAAACCTTATTTTCTTGGTCTGGCAGAAGAAGACTGTTTTTTCCTGGTTAGCCTATTATAGAAAACGCAGTTGGTAAAAAAGAAGACCGCGCCGGTTAGCAAATCAGATGTTTTTGATAATGGATTGGTCGACA
>JAFAKI010000253.1 GCA_019235595.1 Mucilaginibacter sp.
TAGGCGACCTCCGCAGCGGCCTCCTCCGTTTGATGATGGCGGGACATCAAAAATTCCTTGATCTCGTCATAGCCCGGCGCGGGTATCTTAACCAATTGCGTGCGCGACAGAATGGTGTTCAGAATCTGGTCCTGGTTTTGCGCAACCAGCAGAAAAAGCGTATTAGGCTGCGGTTCTTCAATAATTTTCAGCAGCGAGTTGCCTTCCTTATCCAGATACTCCGGCAGCCACAGGATCAGGATTTTGTATTGCGATTCAAATGGCTTCAGGCTAAGTTTTTTGATGATCTGGTGGCATTCGGCGATATTGATATTGGCCTGCTTGTTCTCGGCATCCAGGTAGCTGCGCCATACATCCAGGCTCAGATATGGATTAGCCAAAAATGCCTCGCGCCATTGCTCAATAAAAGTGAGCGCCGTATCATTCTTGTCTTTCGCAAAAAAAGGATACGAAAAATGCAGATCGGGATGCATCAGCTTCTGATATTTGCGGCAGGATGCACAAACCCCGCAGGAATCGTCCGGCTGACGGTCTTCACAGGATAGATATTGGGCATAAGCAACAGCCAACGCCAGGCTTCCGGAACCTTCAGGCCCCAGAAACAACTGCGCATGGCTCACCCGGTTATCTTTGACCGTGTTAATAAGCCTTTGCTTAACAACCTGTTGCCCCGCTATGTGTTTAAACTGCATTTGGTGCAAGGTAGGAATTAGATGTGAGAAGTGAGATATGAGATTAGAGACAAGCCATCTTGAGTCGATATTTTTACATTTATTCATTCAATCCATAACCTTATCTTTGGCTTTATGCTCTCACATCTCATATCTCATATCTCATATCTCAAATGAGGGTCATGGCATTCGATTACGGTACCAAGCGCATCGGCATTGCGGTGACAGACCCTGTGCAGATCATCGCAACGGGGCTGGATACCGTACACCCAAAGGATATTATCGATTATCTGAAAAAATACCTGCAAACTGAACAGGTTGAGCGCTTCGTCGTAGGTGAGCCTAAGCAAATGGATAATACTCCTTCTCAATCAGCTATTCACGTAAAAGGTTTTGTGAATTTGCTCAAAAAAACCTTCCCTGCTATCCCTATTGAAATGCTGGACGAACGCTTTACTTCCAAAATGGCTTCGGCTGCTATCGCTCAAAGTGGGATGGGGAAAAAGGCAAGGCAGAGTAAGGAGCTGGTGGATACGATTTCAGCGGTGATATTGCTGCAATCATGGATGCAGAAATTTGCCTGAACCTTGATTCGTAGGATTTTTTGATTGACATGAATTTACCTAGACTATGAAATATAAAGAATTAACTGAGAAAATTATTGGATGCGCTATGAAAGTTCACGCGGCTTTGGGGAATGGCTTCCAAGAGGTGATTTATCAGCGTGCTTTGGGAATAGAAATGAGTAAAGCTGGATTAGGTTACGCGAGGGAGATGGAAATGCCTGTTTATTATGACGGTGAAGAAATCGGTATGCGTAGGGTTGACTTTTTTGTAGAAGATATTGTGATGGTTGAATTAAAAGCCCTGATTCAACTAGAAGATGTACATCTGGCACAAGCAATGAATTATCTTGAAGCTTACAAAATGGAGATTGGCTTACTGATAAACTTCGGTTCGAGAAGTCTTCAATTTAAGAGAGTTCATAATAATAAATTACTGTAGAGTTTATTCAAGTTTCTAACAATCAGGTAATCCTATAATCGAGTGAATCAAGGTTCAGACAATCATTAAATTTAATTTTCTTACCTTTGCCACCATGGAGATCCTTCCCCACGACCTTCAGCTCTACCTGGAAGATCATTGCGACCCGGAACCGGCGGCACTGCAAAAGATCAACCGCGAGACCTATTTAAAGGTGTTGCAACCCCACATGTTATCGGGGCATTACCAGGGCAGACTGTTAAGCATGCTGAGCAAAATGATGCAGCCGAAGCGTATCCTTGAGATAGGAACGTTTACGGGCTACTCTACTATTTGCCTGGCCGAGGGCCTGACCGATGACGGAATAATCCATACTATTGAAGTGAACCGGGAGCTGGAAGACATGCTCGTCCAACATTTCAAATCCACAGATGTGGATAAAAAAATCAAGCAATACTTCGGCCACGCGTCGGAGATTATCGTAGAAATAGAGGAAAATAATTTCGATATTGTTTTTATCGATGCAGATAAAAAGAATAATTTATATTATTTTCAGTTAATATTTGACAAAGTAAAGTCAGGCGGACTAATTATAATTGACAATGTTTTGTGGAAAGGGAAGGTGTATGGTGCTGAAAATGACCCAGATACCCGATCAATCCGAGAACTTAATGACGTGATTACCCAGGATACGCGGGTTGAAAAACTGATCCTCCCGGTTCGTGATGGTGTCATGCTCATTAGAAAAAAGTAGATTATGAAGAAATTTTTACTGATTAACATTCTGTTAATATCATCGCTAGCCGCATCGGCTCAAAACACCTCGCAATCTTATATCGAGAAATTTAAAGACAATGCTATTCGCATTATGCACGAAACCGGCGTTCCGGCGAGTATCATCCTTGCCGCAGCTATGCACGAATCGGCAAACGGCAATAGTAATATTGCCAGAAACCTGAATAACCAGTTTGGTGTAAAGGGCTATAACAGCCATACTTATGTTATGAATCATAAAAAGGTTCGGACATCTTATAAAAAATATGATTCGGTAATGGATTCTTTCCAGGATTTTGCCCGTATCATGACAGAACGTAAGCAGTTTAGCCACCTGGCCGAAACCCTTTCACACTACGACTACGCCGCCTGGGCAAAAGGTATACAGCGGAGCGGCTATTGCAGCAGTCACAAGTGGGCAGCGCAGGTGATGGGTATCATCCGCAAGTATAACCTGAACTCTTTTGACGAAAATCCTGAAGATCAGAAGCAATTAGCAGAAACTAAGCAATAATTTTATTTTTAAATCTTAAGTTTGGCATAGATTGTTTATACCATTGGTTAAGATTTGTTGCTTATGCGAAAAACCGCACTTTTTAGTTCTGTAATCCTGTCTGTAGCCGTACTTAGCTCCTGTTCTGTACATAAAGGCCTGATCAGCAATCATGAGGCGCACCGTAACAATGCAATTGTACAGAGAGAAAACCGCGAAAGCATTGCTAACTATACGCCATTTACTTCACTAACCTATATTGACCGCTTTAAGACGATCGCCATACAGGAAATGAACCTTTATGGTATACCGGCAAGTATTACACTTGCGCAAGGTTTGTTCGAGTCGGGTAGCGGAAACGGGGAGCTTGCGAGGGTGGCAAATAACCACTTCGGTATAAAATGCACCAGCGACTGGAAAGGCAAAGGCTATTATAAGGACGATGACAATCATAATGATTGCTTCAGGGTATATGACAAACCTGAGGATTCCTTTCGCGATCACTCGGAATTTTTAAAACGCCCGCGCTATGCCAAGCTTTTTCAACTTGACAAAAACGACTATGTGGGTTGGGCAAACGGCTTAAAAGCCGCCGGTTATGCTACCAATCCCAATTACCCGCAATTGCTGATCAATATCATCCAGAAATATAATCTCACCCAATACGATAGCCCTGAAACCGAGCCGCAAAAAGAGAAACGCGAAGACCGTGTACTGACCCAGATAAATGATAACACAATTGTTGCAAAGCAGGATTCGGCTATTCAGACCGATACGACCAGTAAAATGTATACGGTGGCTACAGGCGACACACTATATTCTATTTCGAGGCGTTTTGGCATAACTGTTGAAGATTTGAAAGCGTTGAACAATCTTCAGGACAACACCATTAAAATTGGCCAGAAGCTGATTGTGGTGAAATAGTGATGTTAATTTTTGTTAAATTGTGGGATGAAGCACAGCCAAAAGCTTAATTTTAAACTTAGAATGAGACTTGGGCTGCTGTTATTTTTTTGCGGACTGCTTTTCAGGGCCTATGCCCAGGACAAACCACCGGCAGTTAATTATAAAAACCCGGTTGAAGGCGTTGTGTACGACAAGGACACGAAAGAAAGGGTTGCCCGTACCAACATCATGAACCTTACTACTGGGGAATCATATTATAACAACCTCAAAGGCGAATTTAAAATAGATGCCAAGCCCGGTGATAAGCTGGTGTTTCTGAAATTAGATTACCTGGCAGATACGCTGACCGTTAAAGATAACTCCAACCTGCTCATCTCATTAAAG
>JAFAKI010000256.1 GCA_019235595.1 Mucilaginibacter sp.
GTTTAATGAAGCCGGAGTTAAGATTTATGCATGGAAACCAAATGCATTAGGTGCCAAAAATACTGATGCTGAAATTGATTATGCGTTCAATGCAGGCAAAGCTCTAGGTGTAACCCATGTGACGGTTGAATTGCCAACCGACGACAATCAGACCAAACGTTTGGGCGAAATTGCTGCCAAACATAAAATCTATGTAGGTTACCATGCGCATACACAAGCTACGCCTACTCTGTGGGATACCGCATTGAGCCAATCAGAGTACAATGCCATCAATCTGGATATTGGTCACTATACCGCAGGCACCAGCAGCAGTCCGATACCTTTTATAGAGAAGAACCACGGCAGGATCATGAGCATGCACCTGAAAGATAGAAAGTTTCACGATGGTCCGAACCAACCATGGGGGCAAGGCGATACGCCGATTGCCGAAGTGCTGCAACTGATCAAAAAGAATAAATACAAATTCCCTGCAACTATTGAGTTAGAGTATAACATCCCAGCAGATTCGGACGCGGTAAAAGAAGTGATCAAATGCCGCGAATTTGCTGCAAAGGCTTTAAGTTAAAAACTTTATTAAGAACTGCTAAAAAGCGACCCCACCCCATTGTGTAAAATAGACACAATAGTCGTTTTTTTAATTAATATTTTTATACATTAGACGAACAAACCAATAAAACCTATTGAATAAAATGGCAACAAACACATATGATGCGATTGTGATCGGCTCGGGGATATCGGGTGGCTGGGCCGCTAAAGAGTTGACCGAAAAGGGATTAAAAACCATTATGCTGGAGCGTGGGCGAAATATCGAACACGTGAAAGATTATGTAAATGCAAGTAAAGCTCCCTGGGAGTTTCCGCACAGGGGAGGCCGCACGCAGCAGATGATCAACGATTATCCAGTATTAAAAAGAGATTATCCGCTTAATGAAACCAACCTGGATTACTGGGTAAACGAAAAAGAAAGTCCGTATACAGAAATAAAACGATTTGACTGGTTCAGAGGATATCATGTTGGCGGTCGTTCGCTGATGTGGGGGAGACAGAGTTATCGCTGGGCCGAAATTGATTTCGAAGCGAATTTGAAAGATGGAATCGCCGTTGACTGGCCGATCCGTTATAAAGACCTCGATCCCTGGTACAGTTATGTGGAAGGATTTGCCGGAATATCGGGTAATAATGATGGGTTATCCATCTTACCTGACGGCAATTTTATGCCGCCGATGGAAATGAACTGTGTGGAGAAAGATGTCTCAGCACGGTTTAATAGCTTTTATAAAAATGCACGTCACATGGTGATCGGTCGTACCGCTAATATTACTAAACCGTTGCCAGGGCGTACCAACTGCCAGTACCGAAACAAATGCTGGTTGGGTTGTCCGTTTGGAGCATATTTTAGCACGCAGTCGTCTACGCAGCCGGCAGCAGTGGCAACTGGTAACCTGACTGTAAGGCCGTGGTCTATTGTGACTAAGATCCTTTATGATAAGGACACTAAAAAGGCTAAAGGAGTAGAGGTATTGGATGCGGAGACTAACAAGACCTATGAGTTTTACGCCAAGATCATTTTCCTGAATGCATCAACCATCAATTCAGCATGGATATTGATGAATTCGGCAACCGATATCTGGCCTGACGGTTTGGGCAGCAGCAGCGGCGAGTTAGGTCACAACCTGATGGACCACCACCTGGGTGTAGGGGCAAGCGGTACAGTAGAAGGTTATGAAGATAAATACTATTTCGGTCGGCGTGCAAATGGTATATATATACCTCGCTACCGTAATTTAAATGGCGAAAAGCGCGATTACATCCGTGGATTTGGTTACCAGGGCCGCGCATCAAGAGAAGCCTGGAGCAGGAATATTCCTGAATTAAGCATTGGCTCTGAGTTTAAGGATGCACTATCTGAGCCAGGTCACTGGACAATGAACATCGGAGGCTTTGGTGAGACGCTGCCATATCATGATAATAAAGTCACCCTGGATAAAACCAAAAAAGATAAATGGGGACTGCCGATACCAGCTATCGATGCAATCATTCGTGACAATGAATTAAAAATGCGTGTTGACATGCTAAATGACGCCAAGGAAATGCTGGAAGCAGCTGGTGTAAAAGATGTAAAAACACGTACAATGGAAGGTGTATTAGGTCGCGGTATACACGAAATGGGCACAGCACGTATGGGTCGCGACCCAAAAACATCGGTATTGAACGAGTGGAACCAGGTGTGGGATGCTAAAAACGTGTTCGTAACTGATGGCGCCTGTATGACATCAACAGCCTGCCAGAACCCGTCATTAACCTACATGGCTTTGACTGCGCGCGCAGCGGATTATGCAGTGAAGGAATTAAAGAAAGGTAATTTGGCGTAGTTGGCGATTGTAGTTATCAGTTAACCGGCGATCAGTGACCGGGTAAAGAAATCCTGAATCGTTAAATCGTGTCCAATAGTTATTAATCCAGCCCTTACAGAATCAATCTGTGAGGGCTTTTATATTGTTGTTATGTCTCTATCATGAAAAAATCAAATTTATCATCCTGATGCCGCCTGGTATATGGTGGCTGCAGCATCGAGATAAGCAATATCAAACGTTTGCGCAGACAATAGTTCTTAAATTTCTTTAAAAAGTTCTTTAGTTTAACTATTATCGGAAAAAAATTAACGCTATGTCAGAGACTTCAACTATCGCCACTCCTGTTCAAAAAAAGACCGCCATTAACCCCATTATCATTATTGGTGTTTTATTCTTTGTATTTGGGTTTGTCACCTGGCTCAATTCGGTGCTAGTGCCTTATTTGAAGATTGCTTGTCAGCTAACCAATCTTGAATCATACCTGGTTGCTACAGCTTTTTACATTGCTTATTTGGTGATGGCTGTACCATCAGCAATGGTTTTGAAAAAGTTTGGCTTCAAAAATGGGATGGCCATTGGCTTGCTTATCATGGCTGTAGGAGCAGTTATTTTTATACCGGCTGCCTTAACCCGCACATATGCTTTCTTCCTGGCAGGGCTTTTTGTGCAAGGGATGGGGCTTGCTATACTTCAAACAGCGTCTAATCCGTATGTGGTTGTTTTAGGGCCAGC
>JAFAKI010000026.1 GCA_019235595.1 Mucilaginibacter sp.
AAATCGTGTTTAAACAGGTTTTACGTTGATATTAAAAACGTCTTTCAGCGCACGTTTTGCAGCATGATATCCACACATCCCATGTACCCCGCCACCGGGTGGTGTGGATGACGAGCAGATATATAAGCCGTTAATTGATGTGCGATAAGGTGACCATCTTAGGGCAGGGCGGGTAAACAACTGCCCCAAATCAAATGCCCCGCCATTAATGTCGCCGCCGATATAGTTGGGATTATATTCTTCAACCTGCGCCGAATTCATCACGTGCTTTGCCAATATGCAGTCCCTGAATCCAGGCGCAAAACGTTCTACTTGTCGTTCGATGGCCTCGGTCATATCTACAGTCGATCCATTGGCTACATGGCAATAGGCCCATGCTGTTTGCTTGCCCTCTGGTGCACGCGAACTATCAAAAAGGTTTTGCTGTGCCATCAGCACAAAGGGTTTTTCAGCAATCTGGCCATTCCACGTAGATTGCTCTGACGATGCTATTTCGGCAAATGTATTCCCTAAATGGACAGTGCCGGCCTGCCTACATAATTCGTTGGTAAAAGGTATTTGTCCCTCCAATGCCCAGTCGATCTTAAATATGCCCATCCCATACCTATAACGTTGCAACTGCCATTTATAGATATTGGAGAATTTATGCCCGGCTATCTGCAGCAATTGTCTTGGGGTGATATCAAATAATACAGCGTTTGACGATGGTAGTTGATCGAGCGCGGTGATATAAGAGCTGGTTTCAATCTTCCCGCCTAACGACACGAAATAAGAGGCCAATGCATCCGCGATTTGCTGCGAGCCTCCTTTCGGCAAAGGCCAGCCCTTTAAGTGAGCTGCCGACATGAGCACCAGGGCGGTAGCAGCTGAGCTCAAATTGGTTAAGGGCTGCATACAGTGTGCTGCCATTCCGCCAAATAGTCCTTTTGTCTTTTCGGACTTAAAACTACGCGCAACAGACGATGCCGACCGCAATGCTTTTAAACCAAATCTCGCCATTTCGACAGGATGTTTGGGAAAATGCAACGGGCCTAATATGTCAGGAGCTATAGAGGGCCAATCTTTGACGACCGGTTGAATTAGGTTGACATAAGCCAGTTGGTCTATCCCAAATTGGTTGGCTGTTTCTTCAATGGAATGTTTTAAGATAGCTGCGCTTCCGTCATCAAAAGGATGTGCCGCAGCGATATCCGGATAGATGAATTCGAGGCCATGCTCAGCTAAAGGAAGTGTTTCAAAAAATGGCGAAGAGACCGCTAAGGGGTGGATAGCGGAACAAATATCATGACGATAGCCAGGGAGCGTTAACTCTGCTGAGCGCATCCCCCCGCCTATCGTTTCTTTGCCTTCTATCAGTAAAACCGAAAGCCCGTTTTGCTGCATTAATATGGCGGCCGCCAATCCGTTCGGACCGGAGCCTACTACTACTGCGTCGTATTCGCGCTTTTCAGGCTTCATTCATGGCTGTAAACCTTAAAAATCGGAATAATCTGCCGGGTGCAGAAATATAATATCAGCCTTTGAAACATTGTGCTGGTATTCTGGCTTTGCTACCAATGTTTTCCACTCCGGATCATTCGAGAATGTATCCCAATGTTTATCCCTGTCCTCTTTGCTATTAAACGTCGTCATGTACATCAGGTTTGGCTGGTGACTTCCGGCAAGCACTTCAGCGTAGAACACCGCATTAAATTTGAGTCGATTGAACAACACCGTTTCCCCGCCATCATTGAACATCTTTACCTTGTTGATGTTCAATTTCTCCGTCGGACTCTCATAGCTCCGCAACTCATAAATACGATCAGCCTTGCTAGCAGTCAACTGAGGAACTGTGGCTAACGGCCATTTCGGAAACGCCTTCAGTATAATGGTTTCCAGACGGGAATAAGGCTGCTCATTGTATGCGGCATCAAGATAATCTTTACCTGCGTCAAGATATTGTTTGTCTTGCATAAGGCCTTCTTCTACCTTCTCCATCTGGGCCAGGCTGGTAAATGTAATCAAAACATACATCCGTCTATCTGTATCCTGCTCCAACGTTCTGAAAACACCTACATTACCCAATCCCTTGCGGTGCAATGCAGGCAAGTAGGCATCCTTAAGATATTTGTCCAGTCTTTCCTGCTGGCTTTGCGTTTTTATGCGATATACTTTTAATTCATAATACTGCTGAGAAGCAGCGTTTACTTTTAAGATTAACCCTTGAACGATAAAAATTAGTACAAGTGATGTTTTGATTAGCTTATTCATTGATTTAGTTTTTTGCTTTCGTTTGCCATTTGCCCGCAAGGACTTTCATAAAATATCCACCAACCACACTCCTCGCCTGGAAACCTACCATTCTGCCGTCAATCGTTTCGTGCCAATCGCTTAAAGGCACCCTGGTTGACGTTTCGGTGGCATATTTATAAATCGGATCAGTCAATGCTTTAAAGTTTGCGGGGCTGTTTGTCAAAGCAGCCGTCCACATGATCCAGTCAGACTTTGTATAGGTTTTCCTGCTGTCCAAAGGTAAACCGAATTTATTTTGTTTGGTCAGATAGTAGGTAACCTCTTTGTTATAAACGCTCTGCGGGAAAAACTGTAAACCTAAAACTTTATCCCAAACCATATTATATTTTTGGCTCCAGGTATCTTTATCACCAAACACCAACGAGTAATGGTCACCCGCATCATCAATCTTCATCCAATTTTTGACCATTTCAACGGCAGTTTTACGATACTTTTCAGCAACCGTTTTTTCTCCCAACTGATCGGCTAAACGGGCATAGCAGGCAATCCCTACAATTGCTTTGACGGAAAGGTTGGCGTTATGAGCCAAATGCCCCGCAAAATCATCGGTACATAATTGGTTTTCAGGGTCAAATCCGGCTTTCTCCAGGTATTTAACCCAGTTAGTTAAAGTTGCCCAATGTTTTTTGGCAAAAGCAGGGTTATTTTCTGTTTTTACAATGGCTGCTGCAAGGATAATCATATTGCCCGATTCCTCAACCGGCATTGCCTCTCCGTATGTTTGACCATTGGCTAGCGGATAGGTCCCGAGATCGTGCGCTGCAAAATCATTTTTAAACTTGCCGCTTTCACTGTAATAGAAGATACCATTCAGCATGCCTTCCAAGAATTTCGGCGCATAAGCCAAATAAAGCGGAGCTGACGGATAAGTCACGTCAACTGTATTGATAGAACCGTTACTAAAATTCTCTTTTGACAAGAATAATATTTCACCCTGCGGACTTTTAACCAATGCATGTGCTGCAATGCTCTGACGATAAGCCAATACACATAATCTAGCATAGCGGTCACCACCTGCCTTTAATGCGTCCGGATAAATTCTATCATTGAATGCGGCACATTTTTTCATTACTGCAGCGTATTCAGTTGCTGCTGTGTTGAGTTCCTGCTCTATAGTCGCGCCGCTGTTTTTCCACCATGGTTTTAATTGTGTGCCGAAATATTCTACCGCATACAAATCGTCATAACCAAGTTCAATAAATTTTTCAGCATAGGCTGATCCCACATTACCAAAAGACAGGATCGTATTTAACGATAATTCGCGACCTTTTATAGCTTCGTTACTCTTCCCTGCTTTGGTTCCAAATGGATTACCGATCTCTTTTTCACTGCTAATATATTGCGACACATCAGCCGATTTCGGTGCGGCCACATACATATACCCCCAGTCGATACGCAGGTCATCACCTTTTTTCTTTAGTATAGGTTGATCAACTGTCCCTGCTTTTAAGATTGATAGTTTATTATCATCAACTGATTCAGCCGTGACTTCCTGTATAGGTTTGTTTACCGCAATTTCGGTAGACGCACCAAAGAACACTTTTATATTATGCTGTTTACCATCATTTGAGCGAACTTTATAAGTAATGTATGATACAGGCCTTTGAAAAATAGCAAGGTCGTTAAGCAGCAATGGGGAAGTAAAAGTCAGCAACAGATCTGCCTTACCACATTTAAATTTGTAATTGGTTTGAGTAGCGGTAACCGTTACACTTGTTTGAACCGCCTGTTTTATAGACTCATCCGATTTGGATTTTTCCTGCTCAGCTAATCCTGCATCAAGAAAAGTATCGCCGCCTGTGTTTTTACAGTGGATAGCCAGAACGTTTGTTCCTTTCTTCAGCACATTCTTAATCGGGAACATTTCAAAATCACCATTTGCTCCGGGCCTGTCCAATACCTTTTCGCCATTCAAAAACACTTCCGCATCGTCATCATGACTTAACTTTAAAAAGAGTTTATATTCATCAACATTGCTGATCTCAAAAGTGCGGCGTATCCAAAGATCATCTTTCCAAACGGTCTTACCTTTGGGTTTGCTATCCGCAAATGGCGCAGCTCCTGTTTCCCAACCGCTGTCGTTGAATTTTTCTAATTGCCAACCTTCAGCCGGCTGTGTTTCAGTGTATTTGCAATCGTAGGCCTGTTCATCGGCTGCCGGCAATATGGTTTTATAAGATTTTGGCTCCTGTCCCATAAAACGGTATACATAGCCATCCACCTTTATCAAACCAATCATCGATTGATCTTTTCCTGTCCAATGTTTAGTAGGTGAACCTGCCAATTGATCTGTAAATGACCAGATACTGAAATAAGTATTGTGGGTGATCAATGGGTAAGCCGGCGCTTTCTGGATTTGTGCAAAAACAGAAGCACAGAACAATACCAGAGCCGACAGTAAGAAAGCTTTTTTCATGTTGGTAAGCGGTACATTTTTTAGGTTATGAATAACAAATATAGTTTAAAAAGTGTTAGGCAAACAGTTATTAAAAGGCATTAACTACCAACGACTGAATCATCAATGTATTTGTTACAAAAGCAATAAAAAAGGGTTGCCAAATAACTGACAACCCTTTAGAATCGCTTAGTTCTTAAGATTATAATTCACGCACCCAAATGTTGCGGAAGCTTAATGGTTCGCTCTTATCGCCATGTGCCTGTAATTTGATAGGGCATGCGCCGTGAGCTTTGTACTGCGGTTTGCCGATGTACAAAGTAGGACCTTTTAACTCGAAATTATTTTCAACTAACACTCCGTTAAAGAAAACTGTAGCGTGGGCCGGAGTTTTAACGGTGCCGTCTTCGTTGAATACAGGCGCATTCCAGATTACATCATAAGTTTGCCATTCGCCCGGTTTACGGCCTGGGTTGGCCAGCGGAATAGCCTGTTTGTACAAGCTACCTGCCATACCATTCACATAAGTTTTATTATTGTATGAATCCAGTACCTGCAATTCGTAACCTGCGTCACCTTTGCCTGTCGATGCGAGGAACACGCCACTGTTGCCTCTCGCCTGTCCGCTGCCGGTGATATTAGCCGGCACGCGCCACTCTAAGTGCAACTGATAGCTATTGAATTTACGTTTAGTTTCGATGTTACCATAGTTTTTGTTTACCGTGATAATGCCATCTTTGACATCCCATTTTGCTGGGGAACCATCGCTGTTTTGAACCCATTCATCCAGGTTTTTGCCGTCAAACAAAATAATAGCATCTGAAGGTGCGTCTCTGAAAGTTGCACCAGGGGTAACCACTTTGGGTATAGGTTCCCAGATTTCGGTATCTTCGGGTTTAGCCTTTTCCTGCGCAAAGGCCATCATGCTCCCTGCTAACAAAGCGGATAATATGATCGTTTTTTTCATCATTAATTTAGTTTGGTTTGAACAATTGGTATTATATGTTTAGCGTATTCTTCATATAGTTGCAGCTTTCGGTGATGCTCACGAAAGGATCTATATTAGTAAAATTCTCCTGCTCCATCATAAAGTGTTTCACACCAGCCGACTTCGCTTTCGGTATTATGGTTTTAAAGTCTATGCTTCCTTTGCCTATCTCCGTATTCAGATCAGTTTTTACTTTATCCCTGTCTTTTACGTGGGCAAAAACAAATCTTCCCGGATGTTTTTCTAATATCTTAACCGGATCCTGACCGGCACGCACTACCCAGAAAATATCCATTTCCATGTGTACCAGCTTAGGGTCGGTCTCCTTCAGTATGGTATCATAAAATGTAGCGCCGCCACCCAGTGGTTTCCATTCAAAATTATGGTTATGGTATCCCAGCTTTAAGTTCGCTGTTTTTAGCAGATCAGCGGCCTTATTCATCTTTTCGGCTGCAGCTTTGCACTCGTCAACCGTTTTAATGAATTCGCCATTCAATGAAGGGATGATAATATAGCTTTGACCGATGATATTAGCCACTTCCATATAGCGTTTCAGCTCCTCGGTATCTCCTTTGCCAAAAAAGGAATCGATGCCATAGTGACCACTTGGCGAGCCCAGGCCATTATCCTTCAAAAGCTTAGCGAAATCTTTCGATTTAAGTCCCCAATAGCCGGTTTTTTCATCATAACCAAAGGTTTCCACTTCTTTGTAACCAGCTTTGGATACTTTGCCAATCACACCTTTAACATCGGCAGGCAACTGGTCGCGTAATGAATATAGCTGGATGCCCGGCTTGTGAACGCTGGCAGCCCTGAGCAATGACGGAGCAACTAATACACCTGCTGTTGCTAAGCCGGCCTGGGCTAAAAATTTTCTTCTTGTAGTCATTATCAATTGTTTTAGAGAGATTCGTTATTATACATCGCATATCTGAATCGCTTTGCGCAGCGATCCAATTTTATCTTTCTGCTTTGGCACAAACTCCTGCCCCACGTAACCTTTGAAGCCTGTTGCAACAATAGCTTTCATCACCGCCGGGTAATACAACTCCTGCGTATCGTCAATCTCGTGCCTGCCGGGTATACCACCGGTATGGAAATGCGCGATATAATGATGATAGTCCGTAATATTCCGGATGATATCGCCTTCCATTATCTGCATATGATAAATGTCAAACAGCAGCTTAAAGTTTTCAGAATTTATGCGTTTTGCCAATTCTACACCCCACTCTACCCTATCGCACTGATAATCTTTGTGATCGATCTTGCTGTTGAGTAGTTCCATGCATAGTACCACCTTGTGTTTTTCAGCTAAGGCAACCAACGGCTTAAGTCCTTCAACACAATTTACCCAGCCTTCTTCGTCGCTTTTGCCCCTGCGGCTTCCGCTAAAGCAGATCAGGTTGGTATAACCATTCTTTTCTACCAGCGGGATCATTTCGGTATAATTCTTTTGCAGCGTTGCATGAAACTTTTTATCGCCAAAGCCGTCAGTCAGGTTAATCTCGGCGCCATTGCACATAGGCGAATGCATGCCATGTTTCTGTAGTGTAGGCCAGTCTTTGGGTCCGCAAAGATCAACGCCTTTAATGCCAATGCTTTTAGAAACTTCGCACAATTGGTCAAGTGTCAACTCGCTGTAGCACCATGGGCTTACCGAGTGATTAATATTTCCTTTTAATGATGCAGATTCTTGTTCGTTATCTGCAGGTGAGGTGAACGATGTGATCATTCCGGATGCGGTTATTGCTGCCGTGCCTGCAATCAGGTTCTTAATTGCCGAACGGCGGTTTTGTGGGTTACTCATAGGTTAATTGATTTGAAAATTTGAAAATGTGATAATTTGAAAATGATCAGGAATTAAGTATTTAATAATCTTCAAATCGATACATCTTCAAATTAGTTATATCTCCAGGCTGGAGGAAGGCTCCTCAATATCCAAACCCGGTTGCGTTTCTGTTTTGTTCTTATCAGTAAAGAGCAGCATAAATAACACCAACACAGCCACGGCAATTCCACATGGTACTAACCAGATAGATTGCCAATTATGTGAATTAGCGGAAGTCTGCCAGTGACCAACTACTGATCCGGCGATAGAGAAACCGATCAGCATACCCACGCCATATGTCGCCAATGTAATAAACCCTTGAGCGGCGCTTTTAAAGCGGTCTCCTGCCAATCTATCCGTATAGATGTACCCAGTGACAAAGAAGAAGTCATAACAAATGCCATGCAGCACTATGCCCGCAATCAACATCCAGTAATTTGCCTCAACATTGCCATAAGCAAAGCATAGGTAACGCAAAGCCCAGGCAAGCATACCGAGCCCAAGCATTTTCTTTACCCCAAGTCGTACAAAGAAAACCGGCATCAATGCCATAAACAACAACTCTGAACCTTGTCCAAAAGTTTGAATCCCAGCAGCTGATTTCATTCCCGCTTCGTTCAGGAAAGGATTGGTGAAATTATAATAAAATGCCAGGGGGATACATATGGCAATAGAAGCTAAAAAGAATACCAGGTATGATTTGTTCTTTAGTAAACCGATTGAATCGAGCCCTATGATATCACCCAAAGACGTTTGTTGGCCTTTTTTGGCGGGCGGCGTATCCGGCAGGGTAAAGCTTAACAACCCCAAACCCAATGAAGCTACCGAAGCCATCAAAAATGTTGAGGCGAGTGCTCCCTTTTGCTCCCACTGCAGCAACCCAATAATTATGCCGGCAACGATCCACCCAGCTGTTCCAAAAACGCGGATCGGGGGAAACTCTTTGGTAGTATCCTTCATTTGCTTAAAAGAAACTGAATTCACCAATGCAAGGGTTGGCATGTAGATGATCATATAGGCTAATATACCCGGATAAAACCCGGCAAAATCAGGCGCTTTATATTCATAGTACATTAATGCTGCACCAAGCAAATGCAAAACACCAAGGATTTTTTGCGCTGAAAAATATTTATCGGCAATAAGGCCAATGATGAACGGAGCGACAATAGCCCCCAGCGACTGTGTCGCATAAGCTGTTGCACTTTGAACGTCGGTCGAATGAAGTCCCTTCGTTAGGTACGTGCCCATTGTAACAAACCATGCCCCCCAGATAAAAAATTCCAGGAACATCATTGTGGATAGTTTAACCCTTATACCTGCGGTCATGGTTTGTTTATTTAGATAAGAAGTTTTATACCCTTACTTTTTTAAGGATAAAATATAATTTACCATTGATTTGGCATCATCCACAGAAATGGTTGGGTGCGGGCTCATTGGAACAGTTCCCCAGTGACCGCTGCCACCTTTGATGATCTTGTTGGCTAAAGTATCCACATCTGATGAGCTGTATTTTTTTGCTACATCAACGAAAGCTGGCCCGATCAGTTTTTCCTGTTCTTTGTGGCATGTTCCGCAATCTGATTTAGCAATCAGCTGTGCTCCTGCTGCTGAAGGCGTACCTGCAGCTTTTTCTGTACCGATATGGCTTGCCGCAGTATCCTGAGCCGCGTCAGAATTGGATGCCACGGCAGTTTTGTTAGCAGCTGATGCGCTGTCTGCTGATCCGCTGGTTGATTTATTACCTCCGCAAGCTGCGAGTGCAAGGCTTAAGCCCAGAGCGAGAAATGTCTTTTTCATTTTAGATTTTATTATGCTTGATTAATAAGCGCAATTTATAAATTTTTTAGACTGCAGGGTTAGCCACCGCCTGTGTTTTGTTTTTAGAACGCATATAAAGTACTAAACCACCAAAGGCTACTATCAATGCGATCGGTATAACAAGCGTTGTTTGCAACACTTCCGGTCCCGCCGCTGCCCTTGCGGCATCATAGGCTTTTGCCAGGTTTGTGCCTGCTGCAGCAGAACGATAAGCATCAAGAGTGGCCCCGGCCGGTAGCTTTTGTATCATCAGACGATCATAGTAGCCACCCATAAACATCATATAGATAGATACGCCGAACATACCGGCGCCCCCCATCAGGTTCAATCCAACGGCACCTGTTCTCGGAAGGTTTTCAGCAACAAATCCGATCATACAAGGCCAGAAGAAAGCGACACCCAATCCGAATATGATTGCTCCCAGGAAAATTGCATCGCCGTGCAAATTAATAAGTAGATAAATGCCTAATGCTGATAAAACAGCCGAAATAAGCAATACACCTTGCGGGGCGAAACGGTGCACAATTGGGCTGGCAAATGCCCGTCCCAATACCTGCATTGAGGCCACAAACGTAAGTATTAATATAGCGTTGCTGGTTACTGTTTTGAACAGTACGTCGGTCCATTGGTTTGTAAACAACTCCGTTATAGCTGTTCCAAACATGCAAACGATCATAAACAAAAGGAGTGGGTTGATTAATGCCGTGTACATGTCTGCTGTACTCACTCCAGTGGCAACGCGCTCTGTAACAGGGAATTTTAATTTCGAGAAAAGAAAACCATAAATCAGGGTTGGAATCAGCATTACAGCAACCTCGACCTGCGAAATCCAGTAGGGTTTGTCTGCGGCTCCGTGAGCAAGTGTAGAATTCAAACCAAACACAACCAGGGTA
>JAFAKI010000032.1 GCA_019235595.1 Mucilaginibacter sp.
TACTGCATTTGTCGCAGTTGTATAAATGGTGCTATTATCCTGTTGCAGGTCAGCAGTGGTTACGTGGCGACGACAGCTATTGGCGCTATCAATCAGCATGGATGTGACCGATTTCAGGTCGGCAGTAGTATAACCGCTATCCGGCAAATTAAACCGTTCGGCTGCTGAAGTACGGTAATAGTTCATCCCCCAAAAAAGATAAAAGCATAGTAAAAACACCTGCACACCAATAATAAGCCCGAGCGTAAATATACCTGCCATTCGCCATTGTTTCCGGAATAATAGCCTGATCAGCTTTATCGCGGCATAAATCAGGTAGCATATGATGAGAAAATAAATTATATCCCCTACGCTAAACGGGAACAGACTAAGAACGGGGTGAAAAATAAAACAAACGGCCCGGTAGAACCCATTGGAATAATAACGCTCCACAAAATCCGGATAACCGGCAATAAACATCAGCAGGCAAATTGCCAGTGTTAATATCGCAATAATAATTAATCTTGATCTTAGAGGTTGTTTGTTAAGCCGTTTAGCCATTGAGCAAATATAGCAGATAATAAAAAAGCCCCTTATGGGGCTTTCTCACATTATTTTTGTATTTAATTATTTGATCTCTACAGGCACAGCCAGGTTTTCCCAAAGCAGCGTCATGCCTTTGCTGTCAATTTCAATTTTGAATCTTTCGTTAAATGATTTTGATTTCATTGGTTTCACAGTGGTTACCAATACATCTTTTGAAGGATCATCCGTGGTAGAACCATCCATGTTAATACCCCACTGACCGGTTTTTGAATTAAAGATCACCTGCCATTCCTTTTCGCCAGGTTTGGTGTACAGGCTGTATTTACCTGCTTTTAAAGTTTTGCCACCAATTTTGATGTCTTTGCTGGTTTCAAATATAGTAGCTTCGTTAGCACCGGTGCGCCAGATCTTGTCATAAGGTACCAAGCCGCCCCAAATTTTTCTTCCCTTAACAGCCGGGCTGCTATAGTTTACTTTAATGGTTGAACCGGCAACCGTTCCTGTCGCGGTCTCAGCTGGGCTTGGTTTTTGGGCAAAAGTCATAGCAGATGCAAAAAAGGCTATCGCAAACAGCGACAGTGTCTTTAATTGGAATAGTTTTCTCATTGTGAGTTTTCTTAATTGATTTGCTTATAAAGTTATACTGAAATTCCAATTGGTGATATATGCCAAAATCACTATTACATTAAATTTCCAACAACCTGCCTTTTAATGACTTTGTAGTTACAAAACCAAATATTAAACAAAATGTTTAACTATTAATTCACATTGCGATTAGGAATTGACCTTTGAAACATAAGGTTAAACAATTGTTGTGAGTTGGGCCCTTGCTGAAAACAGCAGGGGCTTATTATTAAATAAATTGATCAAAAAACCCATAATACGCAACCAGCGCATCTGCCTTTTCGTATTAATTAACAATTTCCCAAAAGAATATTTAATTAATTTTTACTAAATTTAATACAGGCACTTATACCTAAAAGCACCTTGGATATTAACATCTTTAAATTACTTAAATCACAGACCGTTGAGGTGTTTAGCTTGCTGCTTGTTATGCACGACTTTGCAACAGCGAAGGGTTTGCAAAATGACGTTAACCGTTTAAACGATTACCTGGACGAAAACGGGAAAATCATGTCCATAGCTGACAAACAGCTATCTGAATTGGAGCAAACAAGCCATGTTTACCGCTTAGGTTTACTTGATACGATTAATCCACTGTAACACAACAAAGTGTTGTCTTTATAACAGGTTTGTTACAATTCCATAGATGTAATATCACCCAAATGGCATAATCTTGGTAATTATATCCGTAACGATACAGCTATGAAACGGCGTGGGACGGTAAATAAGGTAGTTTCGCCTGTATTGGCGTTCTTTAAAGGGTTTTATTTAATAGGCGTCATTGCTCAACAACAATTTGGGGTATAATATTCCCGATACGTCGCGAGTCAAATCCCGGTTTAAATAAAAAGACAAATCATCACTATGGGGTACAAGATTGTCCCGATAACTGATGAATTTGCCCCCAACATGAAAATCACCAATTTGTACGAACCTTAAACTTATTTGTTACACCCAATCTAAACTGTTATGTCAAAACTTGTAATCATTGACGACGATCCTATCCATCACAAGATCGTACAATTTATGCTAACCAAAAACGAGTTGGCTAAAGAAACCACCTATACTTTTGATGGCAAGCTCGTGCTTGATTACCTTGAAGAAAATAGGACCAAGATCAGCGCACTGCCTGATTTTATATTCCTTGACCTGTACATGCCAGGCAATAGCGGATGGGATTTTCTGAACGGCTTCCAGAAAATTTATAAAACCCTGAAGAAAGAAATTCAGGTATATGTTGTTTCGTCTTCTATTTTCCAGATGGATATTAACCGATCAAAGGGCTATCCTTTTGTAACAAATTATATCACCAAACCAATGATGAAAAATGTTTTTGACGGCATCAGGGGTAGAAATTTAAGAATTACCGGGCCGCAACTCAATTAATCGAAACTAAATACTGCAATTAAGAAATTTTGAATGCCATCCTCAACGGAAGTCATTTTTTGTATGTATTCAGTTACAGTTTGGGCTTCAATTATTATCTTAGATATAAACAATGTACTTTTGGGCGCCTGGTCAATCAATCTATGCCAGTATTTTTGTGATCTGAATGGAAGACGGTTATAAACGTTATTTTATGTCATTATTCGTACTTGCGCTTGTAGTAAATTTCGCAGGTATCGATCAAAGGTTTTTTACTGACGATCCGGGCCTGTATGCTTCCATTTCTAAAAACCTGCTATACCACAAAAGCTTCTTCGATCTGTTTACTTATGATCAAAACTGGTTGGACAAACCTCATTTCCCATTTTGGATGGTGATGTTCAGTTTCAGGTTGTTCGGAGTATCCGTATGGGCATACCGCTTGCCTGCTTTGATCTTCTTTCTCATAAGCCTGCGATACACCTTTCTTTTCAGCAAAAAATACTACAATGAACAAATTGCCTGGTTGGCCATTATAATATTAGCCAGTTCTCAGCATATCATTATGCTCAATACTGATGTAAGGGCTGAACCTTACCTGATGGCATTGATTATAGGCAGCATCTATCATATAAGTCGCTTGGAGGAGCGTTATAATTACGCCGATCTGTTGCTGGGCGCGTTACTAACAGCCTGCGCCATTATGACCAAAGGTATATTCGTAATTGTAGCTATTTACGGAGCATTGCTTGGCCAGCTCTTTTTTAAAAAGAATATAAAGTCAATATTTCAACTGAAGTGGGGGCTTTTAGCCTTGCTTACCCTGGTATTTACACTGCCCGAATTTTACGCCTTATATGCCCAGTTCGATCTGCATCCTGAAATAACCGTATTTAACAGGCACGGCGTATCGGGTATCAGATGGTTTTTATGGGACAGCCAGTTTGGCCGTTTTGTAAATAGTGGCCCAATCAGCCAGAAAAAATCGGGCTCCGTCATTTTTTACCTGCACACCTTGTTATGGGCTTTTGCACCATGGTGCCTTTTATTTTATTATGCCGTTTATAAAAAAATCAGGAGAATAATATATAAAAGACAGCTTTCTGAATATTACACCATCAGCGGCGGACTACTGTTGCTGATACTTTTCTCGTTATCCCGGTTTCAGTTGCCTTTTTATACCAATGCCATCTTCCCGCTTTTTGCAATTATTACTGCGCCATACTGCTTTAAACCGCTCAGGCGATTCGGCAGAGTTTTAAGGCAGGCCAGCTTATATCTCTATGCAATCGCATTTATTTTAATCACGCTTGTGATAAATTACTTTGCGAAACCTGATGAAATCTTATTCTTTACGATAGATTGCGCTTTGCTGGCAGTAGTAGTGTTTATTGTGCTGCCCAAAATAAGAAAACCGCATTTACGGGCATTTTTCATAGCCAGCGCAGCTACGCTATTTGCCAACTTTTATCTTAACACTGTTTTCTATAATATAATGGCCGATTATAACGGTCAAATTAAAGCGGCGAATTACGTAAACCATGATACATTTAGTGAGTATCATCTTTATTCATTAAAGTTCGAGAATAATATTTTCCAGTTTTATTCGAAAAAGCCGATAAGTTACATTCCACTGGATAGTTTTAAAAATTTCAATCCACCACCCCACTCTATATTTTATGCACGAAAGCTGTCTATTGATATTTTGAACCAGCAACATGCCTCTTTCAAAATTTTGAGCGCATTCCCTAATTATCCGCAGGAAAATATCCTGCCGAAATTTGTCAATGCGCCGACACGCGGAACAGTGCTGGATAGCGTGTACCTGATCACCAAATAATTATTCTGCGGAAGTGCCGCCGTTGATCATGTCTGATACAATTCCCTTGTTATCTTTTCTTTCAGCCAAAAACACGCCGGCAAGGTGAACAAGAATAAACGCGATAATTAAATACATACAAAAGCTATGTATTTCGCGAAGTGCGTGGATTTTCAAGGCAGGAACGTCGTCTTCAAAAGCCATACAAAGGCCGGTTACGCCCATAATTGCCAAAAGCGTATAAAATGTCAGGTATAATGATTTTACAACTAAGTTGTGCTTGGCATTTTGCCTGGTTTGCTTTTGAACTTTGTATTGGTTATAGGCAGATTTTAATTGCCGGATCAGTTTTTGATCAACCCGGTGAAATAGCTCCAGGGTCAAACGAAAAATAAAAAGTGCAATAAGCGCGTAACCAAAATAAGTATGCAATTCCCATACCTTGTCGCTGATCTCATGTGCTGCCGCCCTCGCCTGATCGTGAGAAACGCTTATATTTTTCTCCTCTAATGCTTTCTGTATCACTGCGGAATTCGCGCGCCCGTTGGTAATGGTACTGTTGGCCAATACAGTCAGCAAAGAGCCCGTTACAACTATCGCACTAAGCCAGTGCCACAAGCGCAGACCTGGTGAATATTTCTTTTGCTGTAATGAATCTATCTCCTGTTTTGCGGGTTCGATAAGTGCCATATCAATTTAAGGTTCTGTTTTTGCCATTAAAATAAAGAAGAAATCTGTCATAAAACTGTTCTTAGAACTCATTTGGAATGCGGAGTTCAGGATTGCTTCAATTTTCAGTAATAGTTTTATTACCCAACGCAAACCTCTGATTAATTTTTTAGGTTTGACTATACAAACTACACTATGCGTTTATCTATTCTACTTAGCCTCATACTACTATTTACAATTATTGATGCCAGGGCACAGGATAACTATGAGATACAGGTCTACGGTTCTGAAACCGTTGAAAAGGGCCACACCATGCTCGAGCTGCACAGCAATTATACGATTGATGGCAGCAAAACGATCGCAGATGGTGCATTGCCCACCAATCATGTTGTTCACGAAACTATTGAAATTACCCTTGGGTGGACGCCCTGGTTCGAAACTGGTTTTTACCTTTTCAATTCATTAGGAAACGATGGGCGAACTGCTTATGTAGGTTCACACATCAGGCCACGTTTTGCGGCGCCCGAAACTTGGCACTGGCCGGTTGGTGTAAGCCTTTCTATTGAATTTGGGTTTCAAAAGGCAGCATTTTCTCCTAACACAAGTACACTTGAAATACGGCCAATTATTGATAAGAAGTGGGGAGGCTGGTATTTCTCATTAAACCCTGTGCTTGATCAAAGTTTTGCAGGACCTGATGCTAACCGGGGATTGATCTTTTCACCCAACGTTAAACAGAGTTACGACATTTCAAAGGTTGTAGCGTTAGGAATTGAATACTATGGATCAACCGGGCCATTTTTCCATTATGACCCGATAAAACAACAAGACCACCAATTGTTCCTGGCAACAGATCTGAACTTCGATCCAAACTGGGAGTTTAATGCGGGGCTAGGCTGGGGACTAACCCAAAGCGCCGATAAAGCGATCTTTAAAATGATAATAGGCAGGCGGTTTTAATTACTCTACCTTGTACCTGTAAACTGTACGGCCAATATTGCCTTTATCGTCAATACCTTCCACTACTACGCGGTAGGTACCCTGGCCATCAGCATTATAAAATTCAAAGGATGCGTTACCGTTCTGACCGGTGGTTAATTCTGGTATCCACATAATAGTGCTCCGAAGATCGGGTTTATTATTACCTGCCCTTGCCTCATACTTTGGTGAATAAAACTCTCTTCCTACATAAAATCCATGCATTCTAAATGATAAAGTACCTAATTTACCGCTTGCAGGGCCTCCAATATCCGCTGCATTTTTACGCGAAGTAATCACCAAAACCCCCGCACCTGCATGTATGCCATAAATTGTTGCGTTTGCTCCTGACAAGAGTTCAACCGTGGCCACAGATTGTGGACTGATACCGTCGACGCTCTGACCTAATTCTAAGCCTGAGCCGTCTAAAACGATATACATAGGTTCGGTAACTGGTGCGCCAGTACTACTAACTACATTACTCACAAGGTTATATGGTACACCGTTAGTAAAGCTAACCCCGTGCAGCAACCCGTTTAATCCGACCGATAAACTTGGGGCATTTCTTATCCTGTCCCCATTTATCACCTGGTCGGCGTGGCCGGACCCGCCAAGGTTTGACGATTCGTAACTATTCGTTCCTGCATCATTTAATACGGTATTTTTCGCTTTAGCATTATTCCTTGAATTATATTTATAGGATGCATTTTTTACAGCTCCGCCCTCAATGCCCGGCTTGTTATTCGTATATAAGGCCATTGCTTTATTTAAATCATTTTGCAATAAAGGGTCCTTCTTTTCCGCTACTGCAGGTCCTGGCTGATCGGCATCAACAGTGAATACGGTTGTGTTTTTAGTTTTTGTCGACCCTGTGGCCTGTAATACCAGAATAGTACTATCGGCCATTGGCGGTAAATTAGCGAACTTGAATTTGCCGTTGTTATCTGTTCTGTCGCCGAGCGTATTTCTACGATCAGTGGTTAGCAGCATCACGTCCATATCCTTAACAGGCATTCCGGCTGATGTTTTTGCTGCACCACTTATCTCAAGCATCTTTTCAGGTGCGTAAGCAAACGTTGAATCGCGCTCATTTAATAATTTCTTCCAAACAAAACGGCGATAACCCTGCGAAAGCATCAACGCATCCAGGTCGGCATCAGTTTGATTGTTACTTTGCAGAAAATAATAACTCGGTTGCTCTATATAGCCCCGCAATTGCGAAGTGAGCAATAAATACATCAATATCGTAGTTTCATTAGTTTCATCAACCGGTACCTTGCTCTCATCAATCACCGCTACAGAAAAATGCCCCTCTGCATTATTTCCTTTGTCCTTCGCAACCAAATTAAACGATACTTTCTCGCGTTTACCATAAGTAGTTTTATTGCTGGTTAAAACAAGATCAACCAAATCAGGATTTTTTATAAAAACAAGGCGCTCGCTCAATGGCTCACCGTTTTGGGAGAATAGGGTAACCTGTACAACTCCGGATGGAAATTGGTTATTAGGAATATCCATACTTAACCTGCGGCTATCCAGTTTAGTATTGACTGTATTGACAAAACCGCCCCCGTAAATTACCAGACTGATATCCTTATTTAAATTCTCCTGGAAATAAGCTTTATTGCTCCGTATTTCGATAGAGAGCTTACCCAATGTATCTTTTGTTGCCAAAGCAATACCCTTGCTTTGTACCGCCGGTAAATTAAATACCCCTTGCGTGCCATCGGTAAAAGTTACTTTAGCCTTGTAGGTCTTCCCTTCTTCGGGTTGAAGGTAGAATGCCCCCATCCCTAAATGTGACGAAGCAAAAGACGCCACCTGATTATTGGTATTGTCTATTATTATCCCTTTTACATTTACCCCTAGTCCATTTGTTCCGATCGCTTTGAAAGCTACTTTTGATATCATAGCGCTTATCAATTCACCACCCTCAGGAAAAAATTGCAAATCCGCTTGCCCTTTTTGCCCGGAAGATGCATTCGCCGTCATACCGTTATTCATCGCGGAGCCAATTGCGATTGTTTTATCGAAAAAATATTCAGGTGCATTTCGCATGTAGTTAGTGTATGCCCTAACCCTGTAATTACCGGCATATAACGCGAACGGTAATGGGAAATCACCCCAGCCTATGCCATTTACTATTTGAAGTTTTACCGATTTAACAATTAAATTATCAGGGTTTATCAGATCGACATGTAATATTCCGCTTAGTTTAGACAAGTCGAAGTGCTCTCCAAAAGTCACGTAAGCTTTAAAGCGCATGGTATCCCCGACTATATAATCGGGCTTATCGAAATGTAGGTATGCCTTTTCTATCGCGCGATTACCCGACAAGCTTTTTAATCCGGCAACAGCATTATTGATCACTGCATTATTATTCTGACAATAAGCTTGCAGGTTGCACAACAGCAAAAAAAACGCACAGGCATATGATATTTTTTTCATGGCAAAAGATTTTGAATATGTCAATGCCATTCATCCGCCCCGATCAAAATAATAGCCTAAAACGAAAAAAAAACGCCGGATGAATGTTATAATTGGATAGTTAAACATATAACTAAATTTTTAATTTTCAAAATCAATTAAAAATTTAGTTATTAGGATACTTAGTTAAATTTCAGGATTTTAAAGCACTCTATCAAATTATTTTGATAGCCAGGCGCACAATGTAAAAGGCCGCTTTTAAAAGCGGCCTTAATAATATTATAGCTCAAATAAGTTGCTAGTTTTTGAATAGCAGAGCCGTCTGGGCCAACTCTTTTTCGGTGATCTTCTCAGGGTCATGAAATTGCTGTTCAACCAATTCCTTCGTAAACTCTATACTTCCACCTGAGGTTTTTACGATCACACCTGTATCAAACTCTGTATGGTTTTTATATCCTCCAATGGTTGGATTATGCTTTTCTAAACGGATCAATAGCTCTACTATCGCGTATGTAGGTAAATTACTTTTGGGCATCGGGCAAAATTACGTTAACAATTTAAGAAATAATTATTAAATTTATGTTAATAATTAATCTAAAATTAATGTAATGTTAAGCGCCCGCAGTCAATATTTACTTGCTGCCGCCACCATTGTCATTGGCTGGCATGTCATTATTATTGTCCTCTTTGTTTTTCTCCTTCTTAAACTCCATTTTACCAAACCTGTAGCTTAGGGTGATACCAAAAGAACGGAATGGTATTTCGCGCAGACTCGTCTGGGTGAAATTAGTTCCGCTGGTAGTCGACTTTTGGTCAAGATAGTTGGCAAACGGGTCGGTAGTGGTTAAACCGATGCTTGCCTTTTTGTTCCAGAACTGTTTACGCACTGCCAGGTTGTAAAAGGCAAATACTGGCCTTGTGCCCTGAATTGTTCTTTGCGAAGAGTTATAATTAACAAAGGCTTCGCCTATCAGGTCGTGACCAAAATCATAGCTCGCATTCAGGTTAATCCGGTACATAAAGCCGCTAACTTGAGGATTGCCTGGGTTTGTCGTGATCCTGTCCGAGAACATCATGTTGGTGCGCAAATTGAATTGTTTGGTTACCGGCAATGAACCAAACAAGCTAATGCCTTCGGTGGTTTCGGTACCGATATTGTAACGCTGGCTCAAATAAACATTGCTATAAGTTGTACCGTTTATTGCCAAACTATCGTAGTGCGTAGTATATGACTGCAAATCGTTTGTATTGTAACGATAAAACGCTCCGACATAAATATTGGCCCCCTGGCTAAAGGATTTGCTATAACCAAATTCGTAATTATGCCCTATTTCGGGCTTCAGGTTCGGATTTCCCACGCTTATATTGTG
>JAFAKI010000047.1 GCA_019235595.1 Mucilaginibacter sp.
CAGCAGGAAAACATCTGACACATCGGTTTGATTAGTTAATAAAGCGGTAAACTCTGCTGCGTGAACCGAAGTTTCGGAGAAATCAATTGGAACTATATAGGTTTTCATGACAATAAAATTTAGTCATTTTATTTCTTGACCATTTAGGTTTAAAAGTAAAATCTAACAAATTTAGAAAGGCCAGGTTTATAATTGTCAGTTGCAACACATATTATTTGGAAAGAAAATATATGCCCACTTTACTTTAAAGAAATATACGAAATTTTTACAAATGTCGGTATAATGTCAAAACAAATATTTATGGAGAAAGTATTTTGGTGATTCAGAAAGAATATTTACCTTTACTGTAATATTTATTATTACAGATGAACGGACGATTTCCCATTGCTCTACATATTCTGACCTTGCTTAGCAAGTCGGGAGAGGAACTGACGTCCTCTGATTATATTGCGGGGAGCATAAACATCAATCCGGCACTGGCGCGGAAGGAGATCAGCAACCTGCGTAATCTGGGTTTGATCAGCAGCAAAGAAGGCAAAAGCGGTGGATATACACTTGGCAAATCGGCTAAGCAAATTACACTGGCTGATGTATACCAGGCAGTGAAAAACCAACCGGTGCTGGGTGTAGCTAAAAACACGCCTAATCCGGACTGTCCGGTAGGCAAACAGATTAATAAAAAGATTGATGAGCTTTATATTGATCTGGACAAAACTTTATTAAAAAAATTGGGTAGCATTAGTATAGAGGATTTCGCTAATCAATTTGATTAAATTTTTTTTAATATAAACTGTAACATAATTAATTACAATTAAACAAAGCCATAACATGAACATTGCATTGATCGGAGCCACTGGATTTGTAGGCTCAGCCGTATTGAATGAGGCATTAAACCGCGGATACAAAGTAACCGCCATTGCCCGCGACACCAGCAAAGTAAACACTAAGAACGACAATCTTACCCTTGTAACTGCCGATGTATATGATACAGAAGCCTTAGCCAAGGTACTTAAGGACCATGATGCCGTTGTAAATGCCTTTAATGCAGGCTGGACCAACCCGAATTTGTATGACGACTTTATTAAAGGCTCAGAGTCGATCCAACAGGCGGTAAAGCTTTCAGGTGTAAAACGTTTATTGGTCGTTGGTGGAGCAGGTAGTTTGGAGATTGCCCCGGGCGTACAATTGGTAGATACTCCTGAATTCCCTGCGCAATGGAAAAGCGGTGCAACAGCAGCTCGTGATTATCTGAACATCATCAAAAAAGAAAACGACCTGGATTGGACATTCCTTAGTCCGGCGATACAGCTGCATCCTGGTGCGCGCACCGGCGTATTCCGTTTGGGAACTGATCAGCCAGTGTTTGATGCTGATCACAAGTCGGAAATTACCGTTGAAGATATGGCCGTAGCCATTATTGACGAACTGGAGAAAAATCAGTTTATCAGAAAGCGTTTTACGCTCGGATATTAATCTGTCAGGATGTAGAAACGCCCGACGTATTGGGCGTTTCTACTATTATTCTTTCTTAAATTTCGCGGCGACCCAATCTTTAGTCTTTTTATGGTTAACGTAGGTCAATCCGTATTTGACAGCTTCTTCTTTTATAATATCCAAATCAGGCGATTCGTAAAAGCCACTGAAGTAAATCTCTCCCCCACTCTTTAAAACCTCGCTGTAACGTTCCATTTGATCAAGCAGGATATTGCGGTTGATATTAGCCAGTATTACATCAAATTGTGCATCTGGTATCACTTCTTTAGAGCCACAAAGGGCCTTGATGTTATCAGTACGATTTGATGCTGAATTCTCGATCGTGCTATCGTAACAAACCGGGTCATAGTCAATGCCTGTAATATCCTTCGCGCCCAGCTTGCTTGCCAGTATAGCCAGAATGCCTGTTCCACACCCCATGTCCAATACATCTTTCCCAGCGAAATCAGTATCCAGCATCAGGTCCATCATCATTGAAGTCGTTTCATGATGCCCGGTACCGAACGCCATTTTAGGATCGATCACGATCTCTAACGGAAATTCAGGCTTAGGCTGATGGAAAGTTGCTCTTACATATACTTTATCGCTTATCTGAATCGGTTCAAAATTACTTTCCCATACCTCGTTCCAGTTTTTTTGCTGAATCACATTCACTTCATAGCTGAAATTGAACATTTCATGATAAGGAGCAAGGTTTTCCTCCAATTCTTCCTTGTTAAAATCAGCATCAGGTATGTATGCTTTAAAACCGCCTTCTATTTCCTCAAAAGTATCGAACCCTATACTCGCAAGCGCATCAATAAGCAGGTCTTGTTGGTAATCCTCTGTAGGGTGAGTAGTAAAGAGCAATTCGTAATAATCCATTTTTATTTAGATGTAAGATATAAGATTTGAGATATGAGACTTACCTATTCACTAGGTTGTTCTGTTTCTTCGCTTACCGGCCGTGGTTTATTGTCCAGAAAGTACAGTACAAATAGGTTCACTGTCCAGTATACTAATTGCACAGCTGTCATAAACGCGCACACTTTGATCACGTGCCCAACGCCTGATCGCCTGTCCCATATACAATAACTGATAAATCCAGCGAACAGCAGGCAGATAAAACATAATATGAGCGATGAAATAAATTTACCTCTATTTGATCTGAGAAATACCCTGTCCCAGATCGGTACCACGATCAGGTGCTGCGTAAGTACTGCCACTACAAATAGCAAGGGCATAAACAACTTAAAGTAAGCCATAAAGCTTTCTATGGTTCCTTCGCCCAGTTTATCAATCCGTAGCGTAAAATAAACCGAGCTGTATCGCACAGCCAGGAAATATGCCCCGAAACCAATAAAAGGCGGCAAAAGTACTTTTAGCAGGCTCCTCATTTTTAGAGATTGGAGATTAGAGGTTAGAGATTAGAGACCAATCCAACTAATCACTGATCTCTAATCTCTGATCTCTATTCTCAATTAAATGTCTTAGCTATATCGATAAAATCGCGTGATTTTAATGACGCACCGCCGATCAAACCACCATCAATGTCTGGTTGACCGAACAGGTCGCACGAATTTTTGGCGTTGCAGCTACCACCATATAAAATGGTCGTGTTGTCAGCTACTTCCTGGTTATATTTTTTAGCGATTTCTCCACGGATAAAAACATGTATCTCCTGCGCCTGTGCTGATGTTGCAGTCACGCCGGTACCGATGGCCCAAACTGGTTCGTAAGCTAATACGACGTGGCTGAATTGTTCTGCGCTCAAATGGAAAACACCTTCTTCCAGTTGGGTTTTGATCACATCAAAATGAACCTCTGTTTCGCGCTCCTGCAAGGTTTCGCCTATGCAGAAGATAGGTTTTAATCCGTTAGCTAAAGCTGTATCTGTTTTCTTTGCCAACAGCTCGTTGGTTTCACCAAAATACTGGCGGCGCTCTGAGTGGCCCAGGATAACGTATTCGGCACCGGTTGAATGGATCATTTTAGCGGACGTCTCGCCGGTATAAGCCCCTGATTCCGCCTGATGCGCGTTCTGTGCACCTACTGAAACACGCTTATGCCCTTTTGCCAATTGTACCAGGCTATGCAGATGGATAAACGGACTGCATACTACAATGTGCTGTTTACCGGTTATTTCGTCGTGCGCCATGTTGATCACCTCTGAAAACAAAGACAAGCCCTGTTCATAGTCCATGTTCATTTTCCAGTTACCGGCGACAATTTTTTTTCTCATGATTTATTTTTTAGTTGATTATGTTAGATTAAGTTGATTGGTTGAATGGTTGACATTTAAATAGCTTACTCACTTATCCAACTCAATCAACCACTTAACTATAGTATTATCAAAGTCCGATGTGCCTGTATTCATTCGTTAGTTCAAAAACAGTTTTCAAAATATCCTGTTCAACTTCATCAAATTTACGGTGATCGCGACGGGCGAATACCTTTTCCATCGTTTCGAATGCTTTTTTCAAGCTGTAGGTTTCGTACCCTTGTGCGCCACCCCAAGAAAAATCCGGAATAAAATTTCTCGGAAAACCTGCTCCGAAAATATTCGCGCTCACGCCGACTACGGTACCTGTATTGAACATGGTATTAATAGCACATTTAGAGTGATCCGCCATGATCAATCCGCAAAACTGTAAACCGGTGTCGCGAAATCGTTGTGAGGCATAATCCCAAAGCTTTACGTCGGCATAGTTATTTTTCAGGTTCGAGTTGTTGCTGTCCGCTCCAATATTGCACCACTCCCCCATTACTGAATTTCCCAGGTAACCTTCATGCCCTTTTGATGAATAACCCCAGATCACAGAATTATTAATTTCGCCACCTACGCGGCAATAAGGGCCAACGGTAGTTCCACCATATATCTTAGCCCCCATTTTCACCTGAGAGTTATTACATAAAGCAAATGAGCCACGAATATGCGTTCCTTCCCAAACTTCAGTCGTATTGGCCAAATAAATAGGCCCATTAGTTGTATTGAATGATGAGCACTCGGCAACAGCACCTTCTTCAGCAAAGAAATCATTACCTATAATGGTGTTGGTTGCACTAATGGCAGCGCTGTTGCGGCCTTTGGTTAGCAACTGAAAATCCTTTTTCAGTTCGGTATCATTATTTTGAAAGATGTTCTCGGGGCATTTAATTACAACCGGTGTGCCTGTGTAATCTATTGAGCGATCAAATTGAGTCTCTGAATCGAATACTTTCGCGTCGGCTTCGGAAAGTTTCACCGCGATTAGTTCACCGTTATATTTTAGTGCTTCTCCTATTGAAAGTTTATAGATCGCCTCTAATAACAGCTCATCCGGGCAAACCGCGCCGTTAATGAATATGTTTTCGGCTTTAATTTTGACAGGGAACTTAACACTTAAATAGGCCCGCGTATGAAAAGAATAACCTTGCTTCAGGTATTTCGCCCATTTTTGGGCGATCGTCAGTATACCTAAACGTAGATCGGCCACGGGACGGGTATATGTTAAAGGCAGCAATGTTTGGTGTGCATTACCATCAAATAAAATAATTGCCATGGCGCAAAAATAAAAAAAGTCCCCCGATGTACCGGGGGACCTGTAAATAATTTATCACGAAGCTAAAATTACTTTTTAGCGTAACGGGTGCGGAATTTGTCGATACGTCCTGCAGTATCTACCAGTTTCATCTTACCGGTGTAGAACGGGTGAGAAGTGTGAGAAATTTCTAATTTCACCAATGGATATTCGTTGCCATCTTCCCATTTTACAGTTTCGCGGGTATCGATGCATGATTTTGTTAAAAAAGAATAGTCGTTTGACATGTCTTTAAAAACAACTAACCTATAATTTTTGGGATGCAGATCTTTTTTCATTTCCTAAATTCTCCTAAAAAGAGGCGCAAATATACTGTTATAATTCAAAAGTGAAAAGTAAAAGTGAAAATAGTGATTGGTTAACCAGTGATTAGTTAATTAGGTGATGCAGCGGATTGCCACCTAAAAACCGTAGGTTCGGTTCGTATTGTAACGACGGATTTCACTCCGTCC
>JAFAKI010000120.1 GCA_019235595.1 Mucilaginibacter sp.
AGTGGTTGATTAAGTTGATTAAGTTGATTGAGTTTAGTGGTTGATTAGGTTAGAATGACTTACAAACCTTTCGCCTTTAACCTTTTCCCTTTCACCTCGTACCGTCCGTCCGTTATATTGTTACACTCCTTAACGGACGGACAGGACGGGTCAGCGATTTGCATGTAGCAGACTTGCCTGTCTCATAGATTCCCGATGGATTTTATAACCCACAACTATTTTTTTTCGTATAAAGCAAAAAAGACTTATATTGCAAAAAAATTTAAATCTTATCATGAAACTAAAACGCATCCTTATCGTGATGTTGGCCTGTGCAGCACTGGGCTATACATCGTGTAAAAAATCAAGTTCATCACAAACAGTAGACAACAAAACCGTAGCCAGTCAGATTGCCGTAAATTTGGCGCAAACACTGTATTCAGGTTTTGGTGGTTTCAATATTACGGCTGGTCTTAAAGCTCCCGGTACTTTCGGTATGGACCGTAACAAGATCAGGCTGGCATTATCAAAAGGCCGTATGGGCGTAAATAGCTTAACCGGCGATATTACCTGCGGATTGAAGATGGATACCATCATTAACACAAGTATTGCGGTTGACGGCGGACAAGCTACAGTAGTCGGTTCTATCGGTTTTACATTTACATGTGCCAATGGTGTTCCATCAGGCTTTACCACTACGGATAATCTGAAGGTAACCATGGCAACTGCGCAAATAAACGGCACCTTTAACGTTGCCGAAAACCTGACACTGGCACTGGTAAATCCCGCAGATACTACCTCTAATCTTTCATTAAACGGCACCGCCAACTTTGCAGAAAATGCTAAAATGAACGGCAAAAGCACCGTCGAATCGTTTAATTATACCTTCAATAATGTGATTATCACTCAGCTTGGTACTATTGCAAGCGGTTCAGCAGCCTTTACCACTACAGGCAGCGGTGCCCAGGGCACCTGGAACGCCAGCGGCACCATCACGTTCTTAGGTAATGATACAGCTAAGTTGGTTATCAACGGGGCAACCTATACGGTTAACTTGCAAACGGGCGTGGTAAGCTAATCAGTATCAAAATATTTTTAGGGAAGCTCTCTTCGGATGAAGGGGGCTTTTTTGTTTTTGGGCCAGATAATAGCAGCGGATAGTGCGATTCCTTCCTCGGGGAAGGGGAGGTAGGGGTTTGTACGCCATGCAAGTTGTTTAGTGCGGTCATTTATGCATGGTGCAGAAACCCCTCCCTGCCACTTCATATTCAGCCGTACCCCTCCCCAAGGAGGGAATTATATTACCGTAACTCAGTCAACCATTTAACTCAATCAACCATTCAACAATTTCCCGTATACTTGTTTGCAATGAAAAAACTCTTATCCAATTTAACCTTCCAGGTGATAGTAGCCATTGTGTTGGGCGTGGTAGTGGGATTGTATTTTAAAGATTTTGGTCCGACGGCAAAGCTCATCAGCGATAAGTTTATTGACATGATCAAGATGCTGATAGCACCCATCATTTTCTTTACCATTGTGCTGGGCATAGCCGGTATGGGCGATATGAAGAAAGTGGGCCGGGTTGGGGGTAAGGCGATACTCTACTTTGAGATCGTGACCACCTTTGCACTCATCATGGGCGTAGGTTTTGCCAACCTGTTAAAACCCGGAAGCGGTTTACCTGCACCACATGGAGCAGCGAACGCCAAATTGCAGGTCTACCAAAAAGCCGCCGCCGAAATGAAGTGGGGTGAGTTTTTTGCGCATATTATCCCATCGAACATATTTGATGCTTTTGCCAAGGGTGATATTTTGCAAATACTGTTCTTCGCTATATTGTTTGGCTATGGATTAAGTTTATTAAAGGAAACCGGTAAATCCGTAGTCGACCTTTTTGACAAGTTTAATAAGGTGCTTTTTAATATTATGGGCTTTGTGATGAAGCTGGCACCCATAGGCGCGTTTGCCGGGATGGTATTTACAGTGGCAACTTACGGTATTAATACGCTTGGCCCATTATTGAAGCTACTTGGCGCAGTGTTTTTAACCATGTTGCTATTCATTTTTATCGTATTGTTCATTATCAGCCAGATCTTTAAATTCAGTCTGTGGCAATATTTGAAGTTTATCCGGCAGGAGATACTGATCGTATTGGGTACTTCCTCATCAGAAACTGTATTACCGAGTATGATGGAGAAGATGGAGAAGTTTGGTTGCGCTAAATCGGTAGTCGGATTGGTCATCCCGGCGGGATATTCTTTTAATCTGGATGGAACAACAATCTACCTGTCAATGTCGGTTATCTTCCTGGCGCAAGTGTTTAATATACCTTTATCGTTGGAGCAGCAACTGGTTATTATAGGCATATTGATGATTACCTCCAAAGGCGCAGCAGGCGTTACAGGAAGTGGATTTATTGTACTCACATCTACCTTAACAGCCATTAAAGTGATACCGGTTGAAGGCGTAGCATTATTACTTGGTGTCGATAGGTTTATGTCGACTGCAAGGGCGCTCACCAATATGATTGGAAACGGGATAGCTTGTATTGTGATAGCGAAGAGTGAGAAGGAGTTTACGCCGGTAGCATTGCCGGAGGCTCTGTAATTCACTCACCACCACGTCCTTGCGAGGAACGAAGCAATCTCCGAACTCTACAGGGCGAACAGGACGGTGTAGAACTTGCACAGCCGCTCTGCATTTTCGCCCTGTATAGCATGCGATTGCTTCTTCACCCCTCAGGCCGTTCATCGCAATGACGCGCGGACGGATTTCCTCGCAATGACGAGTTTTTTAAATTTTGTCATGTTCTGTCCGATATCTACTGTTACAAAATAACGGACGGACAGAACAATATCCCGTCATCCTCAAAAGCAACCTAATTACAAATAATAGTTAGTTTCTTAGTATAATCAGGGTTTAATGGTTCATTGGTTTGGATAAGCCGCTGCGCTCCCACATTGGCAGGGCAGGCAATGCCATTAGGTGCATCATAAACTAAACCGGGTTTTGTACTGATAAGTTCCTGTGGGACGTAGATCTGCACGGTGGTACGCTGATACCCATGCGGGAAAAAGCGGATATAATAACCATCAGGATGAAGCGACCAAATCCCCGACGGAACTTCAGGATCAGGTTGTGGGGCTAATCCGGCAAGCATGGCATATTTTTCCATCTGCTCGTAAGATGCATTGCCCGAAGCGGCTAAACTGCGAATATTATTTTCGGCTTCAAAAACACTTTGCGCTGCAGGAGGGAGCTGGTCTTTCGCCTTTTCCATTACACTGGCTGGTAACACACCCAATGCACCACCTTCCAATTTTAGCAGATCGTTGGGCGATAATAACTGGGTTGACGTCAGCTTTATATCATTGCCGAAATCTGCAAACCGGGTGCGGGCAATAATAGCCCATAATAATATCTGTATCCTGTGCTGGTCAACCTCGGGGTGATGTTCACCATTCTTTAATATCAATATCACCACATCGCGTTTAGGCCCCAGTACGGGCGCAAGCATGTAGCCATCGCCAGTGCTTGGGCCGCGTGTGCCGGCATGCAGGCAGTAGCTCTTATTGGTCATTTCGTAAAGACCGGCACAAAGTTTGTAACCACCGCCTGGTGCTTTTGGCAACAAATAAAGCGGTTGCGGCTGAACGCCTTCCTGGAATGATGGCGGTTTTGAGCCCGTTTTATTTACGTCTTTAAAACTGGTGGTAATAGCCTGGGGTTGCTTAAGTATCTTATTTAAACTGCCCCCCGAGGCTACTTCTGTACCTTTATCTAACAATTTTTTGCCTAAGCCGCCAAGTTGTGCCTGTGCGGAAGGCATACAAAACAGGGAACTGATTAATAGGCATAATATGCCAATGTTTTTTTTCATGGATAGGTAAATTTTGAGGATCAAAATTAAGCCAATTGTTATTAATCTGGTATTAAATATCAATTTTAACTCCATGAGTTTTTGGTTGTAAACTTACTTTGAGATTACCACGAATAACTTTAGCTTTGCGCACACATAATAAAATCTATGAGCGTTCTCGTAAACAAAGATTCCAAAGTAATAGTTCAGGGTTTTACCGGCCAGGAAGGTACTTACCACGCATCGCAAATGATCGAGTATGGTACACAAGTGGTTGGTGGTGTTACTCCCGGCAAGGGCGGCAGCACTCACCTGGACAGGCCTGTTTTTAACACCGTAGCCGACGCAGTAGCTAAAACCGGCGCCAATGTATCAATCATCTTCGTACCACCACCATTTGCTGCCGATGCCATTATGGAAGCAGCCGAGGCAGGTATTAAAGTGATTGTTTGTATCACCGAAGGTATCCCAACCAAGGATATGATACAGGTGAAAGAATACCTGAAAGGCAGAGGCAGTCGTTTGATCGGTCCTAACTGTCCTGGTATCATTACTGCTGGTGAAGCGAAGATCGGTATCATGCCGGGCTTTATCTTCCGTAGTGGTAATGTAGGCGTAGTATCAAAATCAGGAACTTTAACTTACGAAGCGGTTGACCAGGTAGTGAAAGCCGGAATGGGTATCACTACAGCTATCGGTATTGGCGGCGACCCGATTATCGGCACAACCACCAAAGAAGCGGTTGAACTGTTGATGAACGATCCTGACACACACGGCATCATCATGATAGGCGAAATAGGCGGCGGTATGGAAGCTGAAGCTGCACGCTGGATAAAAGAGAACGGAACCAAACCTGTAGTAGGCTTTATAGCAGGCCAAACTGCTCCTCCGGGACGCAGAATGGGTCACGCCGGTGCAATCGTAGGCGGTGCCGATGATACTGCTGCTGCCAAAATGAAGATAATGGCAGAGTGCGGTATCCGCGTGGTAAAATCACCTGCCGATATAGGTGCTGCTATGGCGGAAGAGCTCTCTAAGTGAGGTGAAAGCAGAAAGGTAAAAGCTGAAAGGTTTTTGCGGTTTAAATAATATAAATCCCGGTCAGGAATGGCTGGGATTTTTTGTTGTCTGAACCATGATTTGCTTGATTTAAAGATTACTATGATTTTTTAGGCATAATCATGTAATCAATTAATCAGGTAAATCATGGTTCAGGCAAATTCGCAATGCTGCATTGACGTTGTCTCGTTCCGTCCGATATCTATAGTTACAAAATAACGGACGGACACCACCCTTCCGTCAACCCAATGTAAACAAGCACTACCTCCGAAAATCAAAAGACCAACGCTATCGTATATTTGTTAAAACCGGCGAAAAGTGATCAAATCACTAATTCACTCATTCACTAACTCACTAATTAAACAATATGGAATACAACAAGCTCACCCCCGAAGAAGAAAGGGTAATACTATACAAAGGGACGGAAAGGCCGTTTACCGGATCATTGTTAAACAACAAAGCCAAAGGTGTATACGTGTGCAAACGCTGTGATACCCCGCTGTACAGATCGGATGATAAATTTGAATCCTTCTGCGGATGGCCCAGCTTTGACGATGAGATACCAGGCGCAGTACGCAGGGAAACCGACGCAGACGGTCGCCGTACCGAAATACTTTGCGCCAACTGCGGTGCACACCTCGGTCATGTTTTTGAAGGAGAATATATGACGCCTAAGAATACACGTCATTGCGTGAATTCGGTATCGTTGAAGTTTGTGGCGTTGGAGGATTAAGTTGATTAAGTTAGATTGAGTTGAATAAGTTGATTAGGTTAGAAAACCCGATAAGAACTTATTCAACTCAATCAACCACTTAACTTAATCAACTATTTCGCCTCCTTATCAAACACCCCATGCCATACTAAAGCAGCGGCTACTCCTCCAACAATTGGTGCTACAATAAATAGCCACAATTGACTCAATGCCTTACCTCTGGCAAATATGGCAGG
>JAFAKI010000083.1 GCA_019235595.1 Mucilaginibacter sp.
GTTTGCAGGTCGTAAGTTAATTCTTCGCCTGCAGAAAAAGTACGATGGCTGGTGAGAATATAAATAGGCATATTCCTTAAAGCATTTAATATAGTGTCTGGTGTTGTCCAATAGGCTGTTGTTGAGTGTTCTTTTCTATTATAGAGGTCATTTAAATGCACTTTGCGTGCAAAGAAGAAACCGCATAGGTAATTTACTGTTTCCGGGTCGCCGCCCATGTTATCCCGCAGGTCTATTATCAAGGCGTCACTGTTACTGACAAACTGCAACGTAGTTTTTACCATTGCTTTTGTCGCGCTGTCGGGTGGAAAGAATCCATTTATTTTAATATAGCCAATATTGCCTTGTAGCACTTCGGCCTTTTCAAAACCAAAATTTACAGTTTTTCTAAATTTTAGTCTTCTCGCTTTTGCGGCTTCAGGATCAACTCTTTGATTATCGGCCAATGGGACTGAATATTCTATTGATAAATGGCCGTCAGCATAAACCGAGCGTAGGTCATCTGTTAACTTCGATGCAAACACAGAAGGGCTTTTTATTGTGTCATACGCTCCAGACTTTAGCTGACGCTTGAGATAATCACTCATTTTAACTGCGGTATCGGGAAAAACGTAAATGTTTTTCAGATTATTAGCTGTATTTTCAACCACGGCGGTCTTTACTTTCATGGATAAGACATTGGTTTGTGCTTGTGCTGTCACGGCATAAACGATGAGTGTCAGGCAGGCTACATACTTTTGAATGTTCATTTTAATGATGTTATTTATTGCAATTTTCTATGATCTTCGTTAAACATAGTTGAACCATTTTGGCTTCTTCTGTCGAGATGCCTTTCAGTGCAGTTTCTCTATTGCTTTTGGTTATCGGTTCCATGGCCTTTAAAATTCCAAAGACTTTCGGTGTAGGTTCTAGTCTAAATCTGCGCCTGTCTTCAGGATGTATTTCGCGCGTCAGATATCCTTTTTTTACCAATAATTCTATAATCCGCGTTACTGAAGCAAAGTCTTTAAAGGCAGCCTCGGCTACTTCATTTTGTGTCCATTCAGGATGATCCATAATGCTCTTTAAAACCAGCCATTGATCTATAGTCAGGTCAAAACCTTGTTTCATCATTGTGCGTTGTGCAAATTGACGGTAGCTTTTTATGGCCTTTTCGAGCGAGTAAAAGAAAATCTGATCCAGTTTTTCCATTTTATTGATACAATAATAATTGATATATCAATAAAATGCAAATTAAATTTCTATTTCATTAGCGAGAAGTATGTCAACCTTAATAATATCTCTGGAACTTATCCTTACCTTTGGTCTATGTGGTACAATAACATACTCGAAACCATTGGCAATACGCCGATGGTCAAATTAAATACAATTACTAAGGATATTCCAGCGACCGTGCTGGCCAAAATAGAAACTACTAACCCTGGCAATTCGATCAAGGACCGTATGGCGCTGAAAATGATCGAGGATGCCGAGAAGAATGGTTTATTGAAGCCAGGCGGGACAATCATCGAAGGCACTTCGGGTAATACTGGGATGGGCCTGGCTATTGCAGCAGTAATAAAAGGCTATAAATGTATTTTTACCAGTACGGATAAGCAATCAAAAGAAAAATTCGATGCCCTGCGTGCTTTTGGTGCAGAGGTGATTGTGTGCCCCACCAATGTTGATCCGGAAGACCCGCGTTCGTACTACTCTGTTTCATCACGTTTGGAGCGTGAGGTGCCTAATTCATGGAAGCCAAATCAATATGATAATCTGTCCAACTCTCAAGCGCATTATGAGCAGACTGCTCCCGAAATATGGGAACAAACGGAAGGGAAAATAACGCACCTTGTAGCAGGTGTGGGGACAGGCGGTACCATATCGGGCATAGCTAAATATCTGAAGGAAAAGAACCCAAACATCAAAGTGATTGGGATTGATACTTATGGCTCAGTGTTCAAAAAGTATAAGGAAACGGGCATTTTTGATAAGGAAGAAATCTACCCTTACATCACCGAGGGTATCGGTGAAGACTTCCTGCCGCAAAACGTTGACTTTAGCCTGATCGATCATTTTGAAAAGGTGACCGATAAGGATGCCGCCCTGATGACCCGCGAAGTGGCGCTGAAAGAGGGTATTTTTGCCGGAAACTCTACCGGTTCGGCAGTTGCGGGGGCGTTGCAGTTAAAGCATATGTTCAGGGAAGGTGATGTGGTGGTTATTATTTTCCCTGATCACGGATCTCGCTACATGGCCAAAATGTATAATGAAGACTGGCTGCGCGAACGTGGATTTTTGAAAGATGAGAAACTGACCGCGAAGGATATCATCAAAAAGAAAGAAAGACAGGAAATCATTACGATCGACTGCGAAAAGACCATATTGGAGGCTATCAACGTGATTAAATCGCTCAATATCTCACAAATTCCGGTTACCCAAAAAGGCATGGTAATTGGCAAAATCACCGAAAGCGATATACTGGATGCATTGCTCGAAAATCCTGCACTAAAGTCGTATCCTGTTCAAACCATTGCTACTGCACCATTCCCATTTGTAGACGTAAATACGTCGATCGATCGTATTTCTGCAATGATCCATAAAGATAATATTGCGGTTTTGGTAGAGGATCAGGGCGATATAGAGATTATTACTCAGTACGATATCATAAACGCTATTTCAGCATGATAGTTGAAATAGAAAGGTAAAAAAGTATATTAGATTTTAGCGTAACGGATCAATGCACCTCATCGATTTAACCTTTTCGAAATCACTTAAATTTCTTGTGTAGATCGATAGATTATTCGCCAAAGCAGTAGCCGCGATGAGGCTGTCGCCGAGTTTTAGATTGTGCGATTTTCTGATAGCTATAGCAGTATCAAATATCTCTTGTGATGGAAAAATTATCGGAACAAAACTAAAAACATCCTTAAAATAGCTTTCTTCCTCACTTGTTAATTTATGATAACCCAAGACTTCTAATCTTGAAATTTCAGAGATATACATGGTGTCTTTTACGAAAAGTTCCCTTAAGTATGAGTATTGCGGATACTATTATGTTGCTATCGATTAGATACATGATTACTTAGAAAATGGGAGTTGAGGGTCATTTCGCTCACCTCGCTGCCATTCGCTTGCATCTCCGAAAGAAGATGGATTTTGTGCTTTGAAATTGAGAATGCGGTTTTTTAAATTTTCTTTTTCATCATTTGTGATTTCATTGTTGCGTTGCTCGATTACTACATTGAGCTTTTTTGCTAATGCAATAATCTTAGCAATACTGTTCTCATTATTTGATTTCAAAATAATTTCCATAACCCTTTTATAAAATCAACACAATAAACAAAAGTAAGAAATATAAGTATTTAAATTAGCTAAAGGTGCTGGACTCTACTTCACCATTTCTTAAATATCACAAACACCGCCAGCACAATCAGGCAAAAGCCTAATAAATGGTTCCACGCTAATTTTTCCATCTTAAAGAAAAGCAGGGTAAATATCATAAAAACAGTGAGCGTAACAGCTTCCTGTATGGTTTTAAGCTGAACCAGACTGAATGGTCCGCCGGTTTCCTGTGAGCCGGCCCGGTTAGCCGGCACCTGGAACACATACTCGAAAAATGCCAATCCCCAACTGATCAGAATAATAGCAACCAATCCAAGATTTTTGCCCCAGGAGTATTCTTTAAATTTTAGGTGCCCATACTAGGCGAAAGTCATGAAAGTATTGGAAATGAAGAGCAGGATAATAGTCTTTAGGGCTCGCATATTTATCAAAAATAGTTTTTCGTTAAGGTGTTTTAAAATCTGCTTATCTGCATATCCTCCCATTTGCACATCTATTCCAATCTTTTCTGTGCCAGTTCCTTCATATAAACCTGGTTCACCTCTGGCTTCGGATTAACGAGCAAATATATTCCGGTTCCTTTTTCACGTGCATATGGAAATTCTACTTCGCCGATTTTTGTATAGCTGTCCATGAAGGATTTAAACTTCTGGACATTCTTACCGCCATCATCATCTACATAAATAATATAATGAGCGTTAAGCCTGTCAGGAGTCCAAAGGGTAAAGCTGCTGTTAAGGCAGGCAACGTCAGGCAGGTTATATTTCTTGCCTAAGTGATGTATTGCCCCGGCTTCACCATAATTATCGGCATAAATCTGAGTATGCTTTTGCTGTTCCGGGGTAAGACTATTATAAGCTTTTGCTACTTTTTCGGCTATTTCATCCCATCCAAACATATCCGCATAGTCCTGGCTCAGGTAATGCTCTTTTTGATCTTCCCACTTCGGCATAATGTGTAGAGTTTTGTAAGCCGCCATTGTTTGTTCCAATGGCAGTATGGGCAATACCAATGGGAATAATAACAAATTAGGTATGGTAAAAAACAAAACTACTACAGTACGTAAAGCGTAAGCTCTGGTTTTGGTCCAGCGTTCAAAGCCGTAACCTCCTGCGGCAAACAGCATCGGGAACGCGCCAAATATATAATATACCTTACCCTGCATCGCTAATAAGAAAATGAATATTAATATAAAAGCGAACGCCAGAAACTGGAATTTGCGGATGCGCGCTGAAAACAATAAAAAGCCAAACCCAATAAGCCAAATGAACAATGCAATGCCATTAACTAACAATTCTTGAGTAATAAAATCTGTTGGTTTAATATACTCCAGCTGCTGTGACCGCAGGGTTTTCATATGGGTGACCACGGGCAAATGATGCCTGAACTGCCAGATAATATTGGGCAAGAATATGATTAACGCGATAATCGCTGCGAATAACACGTGCCTGTTCCACAGTATTTTGCGTTGTTTGGTGAACAGTAAGCCTAGTATCAGTGCAATGGCGAAAAATCCCATTGTATACTTTGTCAGTAAACCAATACCGATCACAATACCGAGCAAATACATATAAACAGGTAGAGAAGTATTGATATATCGAATCAGAAGATAAACAGCCAGTACCCACCAAAGTTGATCAAATACCACGGGCTGAAAAAGATAGCCACTTGCTGCAAATCCGGGGGAAAATATCAATGCCAGGCAAGCGAGGGTGATGGCGAACTTTTTCCCGCCCAGTTCAATGACGATCTGCCCGGTAAACCATATAATCAGACCACTGAAGATAGTACTGAATATTCGCGTTGCAAAAACTGAATCGCCGAAGACCGTAGTAGTAATTTTAGCAAGGACTGCAATAAACGGGGGAACCTCTTTAAAGCCCCAGTCCAGATGATCGCCTAAAGCCAGGTGCAGTAATTCGTCACGGTGGAATCCGAAATGAGAGATAGCCAGCAGGTTTAATCCTACCTTAATAGCAACAAAAATCAGTAGGAAATAAGAGTATTTAGACCTATTATTCTTATAGCTGTGCAAGAGTATAAATGGTTTTTATAAAGATAGATTTTTCAGTCTAAAGGTAAAAATGGAATTAGTCCGAAAGTCAGCATAAGTCGGGAAGTCCGAAAGAAATAAAGCACGCACAACGCACTTTCGGACTTGTGCGGGCTTCCTGACTTACCGACTCAACTTAAATTCTCTTTATATCTGCACCGAGCGCTCTTAAACGATCGTCGATATGCTGATAGCCACGTTCTATCTGCTCGATATTGTAAATGGTCGATTTGCCTTGTGCGGATAACGCAGCAATCAACAAAGCAACACCTGCACGGATATCAGGGGAAGTCATTGAAATACCTCTTAGCTTCACTTGGTTATCGAGGCCGATTACAGTAGCGCGGTGAGGATCGCAAAGGATGATCTGCGCACCCATATCCAGCAGTTTATCTACAAAGAACAGGCGGCTTTCAAACATCTTTTGATGTATCAGAACGGAGCCTTTTGCTTGTATGGCAACGACCAGAACGATGCTCAGCAGGTCAGGAGTAAAGCCCGGCCATGGTGCATCGGCGATGGTCATAATAGAGCCATCTATAAAAGTCTCGATTTCGTAATGGCTTTGTGCCGGGATGTAAATATCATCCCCTAGACGCTCCAGTTGGATACCCAGACGTTTGAATACGTCCGGTATAATGCCCAACTCATCATAGTGCACATCTTTTATGGTGATTTCTGAGCCTGTCATGGCAGCCAGGCCGATGAATGAGCCTATCTCAATCATATCCGGCAGCATGCGATGCTCGGTGCCGTGCAGCTCGGTTACTCCTTCGATCGTAAGCAGGTTCGAACCAATACCGCTGATCTTTGCGCCCATGCGGTTCAGCATTTTGCACAATTGCTGCAGGTAAGGCTCGCAGGCCGCGTTATAAATAGTGGTAACGCCTTTGGACAGCACCGCGGCCATCACTACGTTCGCTGTACCGGTAACCGAAGCTTCGTCAAGCAGGATATAAGTGCCTTTCAAATCTGAGGCATCAACATTGAAAAAACCGGTATCAGGATTATAATTGAATTTTGCGCCTAATTTTTCAAAGCCCAAAAAGTGGGTATCCAATCTGCGACGACCGATTTTATCACCACCCGGTTTTGGGATAGAGGCCTTGCCAAAACGGGCAAGCAGCGGCCCTACGATCATGATCGAACCACGTAACCCGCCACCTTTTGTTTTAAAGGCATCCGATTCAAAAAAGTTAAGGTCGATTTTTTTTGCCTCAAATGTATAAGTGTCGGGGGCAAGGCGATTAACAATAACGCCCATGTCGCCCAGCAGCTCAATCAGCTTGTTTACATCCTTTATATCAGGGATATTGCTGATCGTTATTTTTTCGCTGGTGAGTAGTACCGCCGAAAGGATCTGAAGTGCCTCATTTTTGGCGCCTTGTGGTATAATTTCGCCCTTTAATGGCTTGCCGCCAATTATCTCAAATGCGTTATTCATAGATTGGGTTGTCGATGGTTACTAGACCATAGTCCATGGTTTTAGTGTCCGAGCGCAACAAAATTATTAATTACTATGGACTATCAACTATTGACTATGGACAAAATAATCAATATTTGCGTCCGCCACCACTGTTATTACGATTGCGGTTATTCTGGTTGTTGTTGCGCTGATTATTGTTGCGGTTTTTGTTTTGATTATTGTTATTCGAGCGGCCCCTGCTGGTATTTTGGTTGCTATTCGTGCGGAATTCAACCTTCGCAAGGTTTACATTTTCTTCGAGTTTCAATTCACCGGCCGACATTGCCCGCAGATCAGACAGAATACTTTCGTCAGCTACCGAATCCTTGTTCCATTGTACATAAGCCATCTTCATAAAATTGGCTATAGCTTGCACCATATGCTGTTTGCGCTCGGGCTCTTCTATGCTTTTCGCCTTTTCAATCATCAGTTCTATGGTTTTGCCATAATGTTTATACCTGATGCGCTGGTGTGGGTATTTTAGCGGCTCAGGTTTAAAATGGATAGCATCCTGACTAGGTAATGGATAAGGAGAGTCCACATCAATCTTAAAATCAGAGATGATGTGCAGGTGATCCCATAATTTATGTTTAAAATCGGCAACATCACGCAAGTGTGGGTTTAAAAATCCCATCAGGTCAATCACCACCTGGGCATAACGGTTGCGTTCTTCTTTGGTTGGGAGCGCAACAATGTACTTAACCATGTTTTGTACGTTGCGGCCATACTCGGATAATATCAATTTACTCCTGGTGGAGTTATAGTCAAATTGCGGCGTTTCTTCAATAGCCATATAAAATGAGTTTAATAAAAATTAGCAATTACAATAAAATTAGCGCAGATCCCTGGAAATAAACAGCCCGGGCGGCTAAAGTTGAAAATTGTGGAGGTGAAACAAAGATAGCGTAATTAGGCTAAAGTGCAAATTATTTGTGGGTTGGTCATTAGTCATTGGTCATTTGTCACTAATATTGCAGGGAACCTTTATTCTACGAGATTGAAAGAGATAAAAATAACCCATATTGATATTTACAGGTTTAGCATACCGATGGTGCCTTTTACTATTGCTACGGGTACTATGAGCCATGCCCAGAATGTGTTTATCCGTGTGCATACCGATGCCGGATTTTATGGCGTGGGTGAATGCTCTGCTTTTCCGATGATTGTTGGTGAAACGCAGGATACTTGCCTGGTAATGGCGCGAGAGTTTGCCCGGTTGTGGAAAGGTAAAGATGCTCTGGACACACCTGCACGCTTACAGCAATTGCACAATTTCACGGCGGGTAATAGCACTATCAAAAGTGCATTTGATATCGCGCTATATGATATTGCCGCAAAAAATGCCGGTTTGCCTTTGTATAGTTTTTTAGACGGGACAAAACGCAGAGTTGAAAGCGATATTACCATCGGGATAGCTGAACCAGCAGAAATGGCACAAAAAGCAATTGAGTTTAAACAATCAGGTGCTACGATATTGAAAGTTAAACTCGGGAAAGATGCTCAGGGTGATGTTGAGCGGATCCAGCAGATTCGCAAAGCTGTGGGCGATGAGATGAAAATCAGTGTAGATGCTAACCAGGGATGGAGTTTTGATGATGCGGTTTATGCTTTGCAGAATATCGGCAAATACAGTATTGAGTTTTGTGAACAACCAATGCGCACCTGGTATGATGACCGTCTGCCCGAGTTGAAAAAATTGTCTCCAGTAAAAATTATGGCTGATGAAAGTGTTTTTAATCATCATGACGCAAGGAAACAAATCGAAACTAATTCATGTGATTATATTAATATAAAATTCTCCAAATCGGGTGGGATCAACGAAGCTAAAAAAATACATGATCTCGCCGCTGAAAAAGGCATTCCATGTATGATGGGAGGGATGCTGGAGAGTCGTATAGCACTAAGTGCCAAGCTGCACTTCGTATATGCCAGTCCGAATATTAAATTTTATGATATGGATACCTGTATGTTGGGGCATCTGGTTGACCCATGCATTGGCGGTGTGAAGTATGACGGTTATTTTCTGAATATTGATGATACACCGGGCATCGGTGCTGATGCGGATAATGCTTTCCTTGCATCCTGCGAGCATTTTGCTGTTTAGTTATCAGTTAATTAGTTAACCAGTTAATCAGTGACCAGTTATACGGGCAATTCACTGATAACTGATCACCGGTTAACTAATCACTTACCATTACTCAACTCCGCGAAATATTTGTGGAACAAAGGAATGGTTTCTATTCCTTTATAATAGTTGTAGATATCGTATTTTTCATTTGGAGAGTGTAGTGCGTCACTATCAAGACCGAAGCCCATTAGAACGGTTTTGATACCTAATTCAGCCTCAAACAAAGCCACGATAGGAATACTACCACCACCACGTGTGGGGATTGGATCCTTGCCGAATGATTCAGCAATAGCTTTTTGAGCAGCT
>JAFAKI010000119.1 GCA_019235595.1 Mucilaginibacter sp.
ACCAGTCTTAATGATGTTAAAGATTATGCTTCCATAAAACTGATCAAAGCTGTGATCGCACAACGTGTTGTCAAAACCCCGCTGGAAATTGCTGAAATGGAGAAAGCGGTTTCCATCAGTGTGGATATGATGCTCAATGTGATAAAACATACCCGCCCGGGAATAAAGGAATATGAATTGGTAGCCAAAGCACATGAAACTGCTATTGCTAACAATTCGCGGTTGGGTTATCCTGCTATTATCACCACACACGGGCAAACCCTGCACACCCATTATTACGGGAACACTCTACAGGAAGGGCGCATGGTACTGAGTGATATCGGTGCTGAAAACCAGATGCATTACGGCGGCGATCTTACCCGTACATTCCCTGTCGGAAAAAGCTTTTCTAGTCGGCAGAAAGAATTATATGGGGTGGTATTAAGTTCCATGGACAATGCCATCAGCATGCTGAAACCGGGAGTAAGATATAAGGATATCCACCTGGCGGCTTGCCAGAAACTGGTAGAAGGCCTTAAAGAAGTAAACCTGATGAAAGGCGACCCGGCTGAAGCCGTGGCAGCGGGTGCACATGCCATGTTCTTCCAATGCGGATTGGGACACATGCTGGGTATGGACACACACGACATGGAAGACTTGGGCGAACCACTGGTTGGCTATACTGATACCCTGAAAAAAGAAACACAGATATTCGGTCTAAAATCGCTCCGCCTGGGCAGGGAGTTGGAAGCAGGCTTTGTGCTGACTATTGAACCCGGTATCTATATCATTCCCGAACTGATCGACCGCTGGGAGGCTGAGAAAAAATATGCCGATTTTATTAACTATGATGTACTTAACGCCTACCGTGATTTTGGAGGTATACGCATCGAGGATAACTTCCTGATCACTGGTAACGGGTATCATTTACTAGGTAAATACCTGCCAAAATCGTTGAAAGAAATTGAAGCTTTGAAAGGGTAAAAAACCAACAACGTCATTGCGAGGAACGAAGCAATCTCCGAACCATGCAGATCAGGCAGAAGAGATTTGTTAAGGAACGTCCATCTAAAAAATTGCTGCTCTGTTGAATGTCCTATGTAGAGATTGCTTCGTTCCTCGCAACGACGCTTATATTTAAAAATTTGCCGCTTTTTTTTAATTAAAAAGTGTCAACTTAACGTTAATAAATCCAAATTCGATACACTTTGTCGACAATTAAAAAACGCCTGTCTTTGGTCTAAAATATAGCGTAATAGTTACACTAAGCAGATTATCAACATAGATAGTTAATTATTTCTTAACAAAAAAGTGAACTTTTATTACACTATATCGTATAACTATTCGTTAAATTTGCATTCCACACATACTACCTGGGCTACCATTTAAGAAAGGGGCGTAAATATGATACAGAGATCGGCATTTTATCCTGAACGTCAGTTCCACTTGTTAATTAATTTTAAAGATGATGAACGCAGTTTGGCAGTTTTGCCTGATGAAACAGGTAAATTCCTTGTAGTTGATCAGGGTAAGGTACTTGGTCAGCTTGGATTTGACAAACAGTTGAACTGTGTATCATGTGAATGCGAACTTGATGATAAGATCCTTAAACAGCTGCACAAAGGGATCAAAAATCATTATTCGTAATCAAAAGTCTGTTAGTACCGGCAGCGGTTAGTTTAAAGCATCAGCATTACCAGGAAACATTTAGTAGTGCCGATGCTTTTTCTATATCCCCTCCAGACCGTTTTCGCTAAACAAAAAGATTAATAAACGCATTATCCGCTGCGGCGTTCTGTTATTCCTTTGTGTGTAGATGCAGGTTGAGTTCGGTTCAGGCTTGGCAATCCTTTTTATTGTAAACCAGAAGGCCAAACAGCGGATTAATGCGTTTGATGGCTAGGTTAATATATTAAAACAATAAACTCTCAATAAAACCATTACGTAAGCCAGTTAGCGTCCGCTACAATCGTAGTAAAAAAATTATTACATCTTTTTCATAGCTACTTTTAAATATTAATTTTATGCTACGTCCTTTATAAACCGCATATATGAAAACAATCCTCACGGCTATTTTAGCTTTATTTCTTTTTGTTTCAGTAAATGTATTTGCTCAAACGGGCAAGGTGTATGATAACCTTAGTCTTCCAAGTAAGATTCTGAAAAGCGAACGCAAATATGCAGTCTACCTGCCACCCGACTATGAAACTTCCGAAAGAAGCTATCCTGTACTTTACCTGTTACATGGCGCAGGGGATGACCAGACCGGCTGGGTGCAATTTGGCGAAGTATTGCATATTGCCGATAAAGCAATCAATGAAGGCAAAGCCACACCCATGATCATCATTATGCCGGATGCCAACACCGGGCGTCGTGGGTATTTTAATGATCCGAGGGGCGACTGGAGCTATGAAGATTTCTTTTTTAAGGAACTGGTACCTTACGTAGAAAAAAAATACCGTATCAGAAGCGATAAACGTTACCGCGCAATAGCCGGCTTATCAATGGGTGGCGGCGGAAGTTTTGTCTATGCCCTGCATCACCCCGAGTTGTTTTCATCGGCTTGTCCATTGAGCGCATCAACCGGTCCTCTGACAGTAGACGATGCAAAAAAGCAGTTGGTGAAACTGGATCCAAATATTACCGATTCGACTGTCACCAGCTATTATAACCGCCATAGCGTGGTGGCATTGGTTAACAACATACCTGATGATCAGAAAAAAGCGGTGCGCTGGTACATTGATGATGGCGACGATGATTTCTTATATGAAGGGAATTGTTTGGTGCATATCGCGATGCGAAAAAAGGAAATACCGCATGAGTTCCGAATACGTGATGGCGGCCACACCTGGACGTACTGGCGGGAGTCTTTACCTGAAGTATTGGCTTTTGTATCGCAGGGATTTCATCAGTACTGATGGAGTAAATTGGTGGGGGGTGTCGCACTGAGGCACTCGAAGTGCGGTGCGTAAAGGCCATTGCCCACCATGCTTCGAGTGCCTCAACATGACACCTTTCCTTTTTACTCCACTATCACCAACTCACTATAAGTAAGCTCCTTTTCGCGTGTGTTTTTGTTTAGAAATGCAGGTTTCAACCGCGATACCCAATAGCGTTCAAAGGTTTTTACATGCTGCATCTGCCAGCCCTTGGCTTTTAAGCCATTAATGATATCCGTTTGCGCAAACAGCAGATAGGGCTTAGCAGGCTTTGGTCCGGTACCATCGGTGTTGATATTAGTTAAGGGCTGATCAAGGTAAAACTCCATGGCGAAAGGTACGTCACCGCTTTGCACTACAGGCAATTTATCCGGGTTGTTTTGGTTGATATAAAATGCAGCTTGCGTAAGCGCCTGGTAATGCAGCAACGAAGGATAAAATGCCAGGTTAAGATAAAGGTTCACAAAAAATGACAACAGTAAGGTTTGATAGCCGATCCGCCAGAAAGCTTTGTTGGTGAGCTTCCCTGGTAAAATAATCCACCCAATAAACAACGCCACCAGGATGGCTGCAAGGAAGATATTAAATGCTTCCGGTTTGAAAAAGTAGTTCAACACAACCACCAATACAAATAGCAAAACAGCAACGATCAGCTGTGTTATTCGAACTACCCGGATGCTCTTTTCTGCTTTTAATCTATAAAGGTATTGCGCAGTTATAATAGCAAAAAATGGAAATACGATATTGATATAATGCGGCAATTGAAACTTAGATGCGGAAAACACCAGAAAGGTAAGCAGCGAGCCACAGATGCAATACCATTCTTGGTTCTGGACATTTTTAATCGCCTTCTGGATAAACTGAAACACCGCCGCAAACAGCAAAAGCGACCAGGGCAAAAAGGCCCACAGCGTAGTATGAATAAAGAACGTAGGATCACCGCTACCCTTTATCGGTCCGGTATTAAAAAAACGCCCGAACTGGCTGTCCCAATAAAAAAAACGAATACCCGAAACCCCGGTATGACCGAAAACGATCTTTTCGGGATGCAGGTCAAACTGCTCATACAAGCAATATAATTCGGGCAGGGTAAAAAGAATAGTTAGCACAATCGCCACCAGCGACCGCCAATGAAATAATTGCTTCCATTGTTTGGCAATGATCAGATGACCTGCAATAGCCCCTCCGATCGGTATCAACGCGAACATACCTTTGGTCATTACCGAGCAGGCGGCAAATACGCATCCCGCTAACAAATGCCAGAAGTTATTTTGATTATAAGCTTTATAAAAATGATAAACCGAGGCAATAACCAAACCGGTTAGATAAGGCTCTGCGCGCACATCATAATTTGAGATGACGATGTGCTGGGCTGTCAACAGTATCAATGACGACCATAGCGCTACTTCTTTGTTGTACAGATTTTTGGCGAGCAGATAGGTATACCATACGCCCATCATCATAAAAAGTATACCCGGCAACTTATAGGCCCAGGTGGTAAAGCCAAACAGGTTGAATGACAAGGCTGTTACCCAAAACGGGAAATGTGGCTTATCCAGCCAGTCGGCGCCTTGGGCATACAAGTTGATATAATCGTGCTTTAGCACCATCGTTTTGGCAATGGTGGCATAAAGCGTGCCGTCCGGCCCAATGATGGTGATGAACAATCCGCTGAAGTTCACAAAAACGGCAACAACAATAAAGATGTAAAGCCATTTAAAATTGGTAGCGGTAGTTTGGTCGTTCACGGTGGTAAAGGTAATATCGAATAATGAATTTTGAATAATGAATGTCGAAGTAAGCGACTTTCATCAATTCACAAAAATATTACACACGCGCCTGATTTTGTTTGGAGCAAATTTCCCTAACTTCAAATCAAAAATCATCAACCATGCAACGTCGTAGTTTTTTATTGAATACTGCCGTAGCGGCAGGTGCGTTTACCTTGTTCGGTAAAAGAAGTTTTGCATCTTCTATTTTTGATGATCCTCAACAGTTTAAGTTACTGCGCGGCAACGTGGGCATGTTTGCCGAAAAAGGCGGTACCATTGCCTGGTTGACCAATAAGGAAGGCATCGTAGTAGTAGATGCCGAATTCCCTGAGCAGGCTACCCACCTGATTGCAAAACTAAAAGAGCAGTCCGACAAGCCTTTTCAGTGGCTCATCAATACGCACCATCATGGCGATCATACCAGCGGTAATATCTCATTTAAGGGCATCGTAAAAAATGTAGCGGCTCATGCCAATTCGCTCACCAACCAAAGGAATTCCGCCATTGCCCAGAAAAAAGAAGACCAGCAACTATATCCTGATACCACCTATACCGATTCGTGGAAGATAAAAGTAGGCGATGAAAGTATCCGTGCTTATTACTTCGGTCCGGGCCATACCAATGGTGACAGCATGATCCACTTTGAACATGCCAACGTCGTGCACATGGGCGACCTGATGTTCAACCGTCGTTATCCATTTATCGACCGCAGCGCCGGGGCATCCGTAAAGAACTGGCCTGTTACACTCGAGAAAGCGCAGAAAACATTTAGTAAGGATACTATTTTTGTATTCGGGCATGCTTACGATCCGCTGAAAGTAACCGGTACAATGGAAGACCTGAAGGCTATGCAAAACTTTATGGAAAGACTGGCCGACTTTGTGCAAACCAGCATCAAATCCGGAAAAAGCAAGGACGAAATATTGCAGGCAAAGGCTATCCCTGGCGTAACCGATTGGCAAGGCGATGGCATTGAGCGGGGATTAACAGCAGCATACGAGGAGTTTAGCTCTTAGTCAATAATTTTTGTCATTTCGAACGAACGGATCGGGAATAGCGTCGGCGTGAGGAGAAATCTGATACAAGCAGCTTGGAGACTTTGCAAGGCGTATAAGATTTCTCTTCGCCATTCAAACTCACAGCCCTTCCTGGCTCATCGAAATGACATAGTTTTATTTTTATTAAATCAATAAGCCATAACCAATATGCTCAAAAAGCTCTTATTCTCGATTTGCTTTTTGCCATTGCTGGCATCGGCACAAACCAAACAATTTGTAATTCCCCTTTGGGAAAAAGGCGCTCCGGGTTTTGAAAAACTAAAGGACGTTCCGGAACAGGCAAAGGATTATTGGGTTAAGAACATCAACAGCCCTACCCTTACTGTTTTTCTGCCTCCACAGGATAAAGCAACCGGGTCAGCCATTGTTGTTTGTCCGGGCGGAGGGCATAGGTTGTTGGTTTTCAATGCCGAAGGCATTGAGCCGGGCAAATTTCTCAGCGATATGGGCGTAGCCGTGTTTGTGTTAAAATACAGATTAGGCCGCGATACCAACACCCCATCTTATAAAATTGATGTTCACGGCAAAGAAGACGGTTGCCGCGCAATGCGATTAGTTCGCAGCCGTGCTGCTGAGTTTGGGATCGATCCAGACAAAATCGGCCTAATGGGATTCTCAGCAGGCGGTGAAATAGTAGATATGGTGACATTTCAACCTGATGCCCCACACCGTGATGCTATTGATAATCAAAGCGCCAAACCCAATTTTATCGTCCAGATATATCCCGGTCCACTGTTTATCCCTGATGACATTCCACATGATTCGCCTCCCGCGTTCCTACTAGCAGCCAACGATGATGCATGCTGCTCGCCATCGGTAGTTAGATTGCTCGAAGCTTACCGCAAAGCTAAAGTACCTGTTGAAATGCATCTTTATACCAAAGGCGATCATGCTTTTAATATGGGAAAAAGATCAAGACTAAAAACAATCAACACCTGGCCGGAACGCCTGGCCGACTGGTTATCAGACAATGGTTACCTAAAATCAACTGATCGTCCGATGGAGGTGAAGTGAGAAGTTGGAAAGTTGTAAGGTTGAAAGGTTGTAAAGTTGCAGCTTGTTGACAGGGTTGACACACTCAAATACTAATTTTGCAAAACGTATTTCTCAAAAATCTGTTGAAAACCAAAAAGACATCAAAGAATGGCAAATTTTCAGGACATAATTAATGCTGAGACACCGGTACTGATCGATTTCTCGGCTGAATGGTGCGGACCATGTAAAATGATGCCGCCAATACTAAAAGAAGTAAAAGATACGCTGGGCGATAAGCTTACGATCATTAAAATAGATATTGACAAAAACCCGGCTGCCGCACAAGCTTATAAAATAAGCAGTGTGCCTACGCTAATGATCTTCAAAAAAGGCGAAACCAAGTGGCGCCAAAGTGGTGTAGTGCAGGCTTCACAGTTAAAGCAGATAGCAGAGCAGTTTATATAATTCCATTAAAACATACTGTCATTTCGACGAACGAATTGGACAGAGCGATGGCGTGAGGAGAAATCTTATACAAGCGGCTCGCAGACTTTGCAAGGTGTATAAGATTTCTCTTCGCCCCAGATTAATTCCCCGGCTCGTCGAAATGACACGAAGTTGTTAATAGATATTCCTACAAATAACTTAACCACCACTGATCATGGGTTTTCTTGTATTTGCTAAACCATCTGCATGGGAAATAGAGGATAGCAATGATGATGATCCAAATCAGATATACTCCCAACAAAGTCGTGCCAAATCCTTCAGGCTGGAATAAAAGCGGCTGCCTTGGATTAACAATTTGGCTTGTCGTGTATCCGAATGCAAAAAAAACAACGATAGTCGAAAATCTGATCAGGTACCAGTGGCACACATAATAGAAAAACGGCACATTACCAAAAACCATCACAAAGCTGGTGAACTTGCTTTTAATGTTTTCTGTAAACGATAATACAATTAGCGCGATACTCAACGTCATGCAGAGATACAGCAAAGAGCAGGGGTATTTGGTCGTATTAAAAAATGAGATAATGCTCAACGAAATAGTTTTTTGAGGTGCCCACCGGTTCGGGTCGCCATAAATATTGAAATACCTGAACACCAGGAAAAAAACGAACGTTCCTAAACCAATGTACAGTAATAACTTTCTCCTGCGCACAGCATCAAAAGCCCTTCTGTAAAGCTGACCGAAGCCATAGCCAATAAACATAACACCCGCCCAGGGCAAAAGCGCATAGGCTACCAGCATTCCCCGATCGGGCCCAAATGGGACAAATGCGCCAAAGCCTGCACCCGAGAACAACATTTTACCGGCGATGGTATTATTGATAAAATCAACTTTATCGATATCAAATATATTATGCCCGACAAAAATGACAAGGCCGATGGCAATTATAACCTTAACAGGCACCTTAAGCATCACCATCAGGCCCAAAAGTACCATACTGCCCCCTATAGCCCATATCACCTGTAATATGAATACATTATAAAGTGGATTAAGTGTGATGGCAAGTGTAATAAATGCCACTTCAACGAATATCAGCCAAAAGCCGCGTTTGATCAGAAATATCCCGAGTTGGTTTTCTGTCCTTCGCATTCCGGCCAGGTAAGCCGAAACACCACTCAAAAACACAAACGTGGGGGCGCAAAGATGCGTGATCCACCGGGTGAAGAATAAAATGGGCGTAGTGACTGCCAGATCGGTTGGGTTTGGCGAACCATGATAAAAATCCCGGATATGGTCAATCGCCATGATCAGCATTACGGCACCTCTTAATATGTCGATAGATTCGATACGCTGCTTTGTTGCCGGCAAGGTAGTAGTTGTCATGGTGAAGGATTGACTTATTATAGCGAATATAAAAAAGATAACTCAACCTAAGGCCGTGGATATAAAATAGTTAAAGCCATTGCTTTTTGGCAACTACCTCTTGACAGGCTTATAAATAACTCAGCCACCACTGGTGATGCGTGCTCTTATATTTGCTATACCAGCGGCAAGGGAGATACAATATTATTATTACTACTAGCCACACCACATAAACTCCAAAAAGGTTAAAGCCAAAGTTATCTGGCTGAAAATATTTTCGCCCGTGAGAATTTACTATCTGGCTGCTATTGAATCCGGAGGCAAAGAATAAAATGATATTAATAGCTTTAATTAAATACCAGTGGCATACATAATAAAAGAACGGTACATTACCATAAATGATCAACATAGCGGTAAATTTACTGGATATCTTTTCCGTTACCGTCAGTATTATAAGAGCCGTACCCACCGTCATGCTCAGGAATAGGAGCGAACATGGATACTTGGTGACATTAAAAAACGACATAACACTCAAGGCAGGAGTTTTTTGAACCGACCATGGTGCAGGATCACCGTAAATATTAAAACACCTGAAAACCAGGAAAAGAACAAGCAGGGACAAACCTGAGTATAGCAATGTCCTCCTTCTTTTAATAACGTCAACCGATTTTTCGTAAAGTGTGCCAAAAGCATAACCTATCAGCATTACAGCTATCCACGGCAACAGCGCATACGCCATCGCTAGCCCATGCCCATTACCAAGCGGCCAAAATCCACTGCCCCGGCTTGTCGTTAAAAGTAATTTGCCTAAAAATGTATCTGTAACAGCATGGGCTTTAACAATATCGAATACATTGTGCCCAAAAAATATAATCGCCCCGATAGCACCAATTAATTGCCATGGCGCCCTCAACCCTACCAGCACTCCTAAAATCACCATACTGCCGCCAATGGCCCATATCACCTGTAAGATCAGCACCGGAAAAAAGGGATTGAGCGTTATCGCAAAAGTGATCACCACTAATTCAACCAGTATAAGCCAGAAACCACGCTTGGTCAAAAACAAGCTTAATTGATTCTTCGTCCTCCGTGTTCCGGCCAGATATGCTGATATTCCGGTGAGAAAAACGAAAGTTGGCGCACAAAAATGAGTGATGAAACGGGTGAAAAACAACATTGGTGTAGTTATCGCCAGATCGGTCGGCTCGGGGTGCCCATAATGAAAAAAGTCCCTTACATGGTCTATCGCCATAATCAACATTACTGCCCCCCTTAATATATCAATAGATTCAATACGATATTTTGGCGTCGGCGTAAGAGCTGCGGTCATTGTGCTGATTATTAGGATTTAATAGGATATTCGAAGATAAAGATATTTGCTGCGATTTATTTACCACGGAAGCCTTTTTGTTGATTTCAGCACATCGCGGTTCAACTTTAAACTTATTTTAAAAAAATTAGTCATAAAAAAACTATTGTGTTATTTTTACACAATCACTCCAATTTAAAACCAATAAATTATGATTACCAGGCGTTCATTCCTGAAAACCTCTGCCCTGTTCTCGGCAGGAGTTTTAGTTGCCCCTAAGTTGTTTGCATACGATAAAAAACACATCGGGCTGCAGTTATACACTGTTCGCGATGCGATGGCTAAAGATGCACCGGGCACACTGGCTAAAGTAGCTGAACTTGGCTACACCTCTGTTGAGGCAAGTTATGGCGATGGCAAATACTACGGCGTTGAGCCCAAAGCTTTTGCCGAACTTTTGAAGAAAAACAACCTGATCATGCCAAGCGCTCATTATTTGCTGGGCGAGGCTATGAAAGGCAAAGGCACCATATTAAACGATTGGGATAAAGCAACCGAAGATGCGGCGTCGATCGGTCAAAAATACATGGTATGCGCATGGCTTGCACCATCCGAACGCGGCAATCTGGATCATTACAAAAAGCTGGCAGAAGACTTTAACAAAGCCGGCGAAACCTGTAAAAAAGCAGGTGTTCAATTCTGCTACCACAACCACGACTTTGAATTTATACAGGAAAACGGAAAATATCCTTACGAGATCCTGCTGGAAAATACAGATAAGAACCTGGTTAAGATGGAGATCGATCTTTACTGGTTGACTAAAGCTAATCAGGATCCAATTGCATTGATCGAGAAACATCCGGGACGGTTCCCACTGTGGCATGTGAAGGATATGGATAAAACTGAAAAGAAGATGTTTACCGAAGTGGGTAACGGTGTGATCGATTTTAAAAAGATATTTACCAAGGCTAACACCGCCGGACTAAAATACTTCTTCGTAGAGCAGGATATCTGCCCGGGTAATCCATTTGACAGCATTACAAAAAGCATTAGCTACATCAAAAAGAACCTCGTATAATCCTAAATTAAACTAAACTGATGTGAAGCCGGGCCCCCGAGGAAGTCCGGCTTGTTTATTTTATGGCCAGATGCTTTTGAATGGTGAATAGGTCACCTCATTTATTTCAAAGCCATCTTTCGCATTTATTTCGATATTATCATAGGGCTTCTTTGGGAAGAAGATAGCCGTCATTACCGTCGAGCCTTTATCGGCAAATAACTCTACAGATGCCACGTCAACAATCAGTGTTACATCAGTACCTGGCTCATTTGCGATACGCCGGGAGACCATGCGCTTTGCAAAACTCTTATTAAAGCCAGACACACCCGCATTGGTACGATCGCGATATACCAGCTGTTTTCAGCCACATCGAACCCTACTATCAATTGCTCACCGCCTTTATTGGATAAAGTAATGGAGAAGCTTTTGAGTTGCTTGGATGAAAATGTCAATTCATACTGATTATCCAAATGTTTTATAAGCCTGGTTAAGGCCTTTTCACCTTTTATGTTAATGGTTCTTAAATCTATCGAACCGGTTTTCAAACTATTTAATTCCTTTACCGGTTCAGAAGTGACGTAATAATTATGGTCGATGTTAACAAGTTTCAACTCACGCGGAACGGTGTTAGCGCTCCGCCAAACTTCGGTAGGTACCGTTGTGGCATATTCCCAATTACTCATCCAGCCAAAAAATATGTTTCGGTCGCCGGTATTATGAAAGGTTACCCCGGCGTATTCATCGGTGCCACTGTCAATCCATCGGGTATCGTTATTGAGAGCCTTAAAGATTTTTCCGTTAAAATTCCCGACGAAATATTGGGTTGCAGAGCCTCCGCTCGGTCCCCCGGGATTAATGTTTACGATTAACACCCATAGTTTTTTACCGTCGGTTGCTGTAATCGGGAATAAAGTCGGGCATTCCCATACACCGCCGTGCGCACCTAAATGCTCGCCAAACTCACTTTCCTTTTTCCACTCTTTCAGGTTTGGTGATGAATAAAAAGTGATCCTATCCTTAGTAGCTAGAGACATTACCCATTTCTTCTCAGGGGTGTACCAAACTACATTGGGGTCGCGAAAATCGAATATTCCGGGATTCTTCAGCACCGGGTTGTGGGCATATTTGTGCCAGGTTTTACCATCATCGTTGCTATAAGCTATGCTTTCATTTTCGGTGTCGTTCTTGCCGTCCTTTTCTTTAGTCTGATCGTGATGGGTAAAGATAGCCACCAACGGCGGCTGCCCGTTTTTACCTAACCCGCTGGTGTTGTTAAAGTCAACCACTGCACTTCCGGAAAAGATCAATCCCAAGCTATCCGGATACAAAGCAACAGGCTGATTTTTCCAATGAATCATATCGCTACTGGTGGCATGGCCCCAGTGCATTGGTCCCCAAACGCTGGCTTTGGGATAATATTGATAAAATAAATGGTAGGTGCCCTTGTAATATAACAACCCGTTAGGATCGTTCATCCAATGCGCAGGTGGCGAGAAATGTATCTGCGGACGGTATTGTTCTTTATAGACCGGCTTTTGGGCCATAGCAGTTGTCGAGGCCAGCAAACCTATTGCCAGATATTTCACCTTATTATTCATATCAATGCATAGTTAACGTGCGCTCTATCTGTTCCAGTGACTTGCCTTTGGTTTCTGGCATTACTTTGATAACAAAGAAAAACTGGAACACCATCATCACGGTAAAAAACATAAACGTATTACCGCCACCCAGTTTACCAGTGATATATGGGAACGAAAATGCGATAAGCGTTGCCATCACCCAATGAGTAAAGCTGCCCAGGGTTTGTCCTTTTGCACGAACCTGGTTGGGGAATATTTCGGAGATAAATACCCATATCACCGCGCCTTGTGAAAAAGCAAAGAATGCGATATAGATCATCAGTAAATAGGTCACGTAGTTACCATTAACATGGCCGCCGTAAAAAGAAAAAGACACCAGCCCTAATGTTGCAATTAGCCCTAACGATCCTACGAACATCAGCTTCTTGCGGCCCAGGCTATCAATAAACCAGATTGCCAGCATGGTGAAAGCCAGATTGACTGCCCCTATACCCGTAGTAGATAATAACGCTGCGCTCTTACCCAAGCCCGCCATAGTGAAAATTCGCGGCGCATAATAAATAATCGCATTGATCCCTGATACCTGGTTAAAAAAGGCAAAAAGTACCGCCAATGTCGCCGGGAAACGGTAGCGTTTATTAAACAGGCTTTCAGCATTTGCATCCTTCTCTTCTTCATTTTTAGCGTTGATGATAGTTTGCATTTCCTGTTCATAGCCATCGGGATTAATGAGTTGTAAGGTTTTCCTGGCTTCATCGTTCTGAGCCTTGTGTAAAATAAGCCAGCGCGGGCTTTCAGGAACAAACCGCAATAAAATCAGAAACAGCAATGATGGAATAGCCATGATACCCAGCATATAACGCCATGGATCGGTAAAGACTAATCCGATCAGGTAATTGGATAAATAGGATATCAAAATACCCAGCACTATATTGAATTGAAAAAGTATAACCAATCTGCCCCTTGCAGATGCCGGAGCAATTTCTGAAATATAAATCGGCGCGATAACTGACGAGGCCCCTACCCCTAAACCACCAATAAAGCGCAGCAGCACAAACAAGTACCAGTTGGTAGCAACGGCCGTACCCAGCGAACCCACAAGGAAGATGCAGGCTATAATGATCAGTGATTGTTTTCGGCCTATCCTATCGGCAGGAATACGCCCGAAGAATGCCCCGGTAACTGTACCTATAAGAGCTATGGAAATGGTAAAACCATGTTGAAGATCGCTTAAATGCCAATAGCTTTGAATGGATTGTTCGGCGCCGGAAATAACCGCAGTATCAAAACCAAACAGAAAACCGCCGAGGGCCATGATTATTGACCAGCCAATAACTTTTCGTTGAATCATAATAAGAGGTTTATAATTGAAGTAATACCAAATATAACCTTTAAACGCTTAGGTGGCGCATTTACAGAAAATAAAAGGCAAACAAATACTCCTCATTTATTTATCGCTCCATTAGGAGCGAAATGTTGGTAGAAAATAACAATCGCCATCGTTTTTTGCGCCGTAGGTGCAATACTCCGATGTGCATTTCGAATAACAATGCGAAAATGTGTTGCACCTACGGCGCAAAAATTGTTATGGTTTCTCTTCTCTACCAACATGTTACCCCTATGGGGTAAATGATAAAGACATTTGTACGCATTAGCTTATTTACCCGCCAGAATATTCAACTTTTCAATAATCG
>JAFAKI010000074.1 GCA_019235595.1 Mucilaginibacter sp.
CCAAAAACAACCTGATGTTCCTTACTTTTTTTGTAAACACCATCAGGGCAGTGTATGAGCATGCCGATCTGCTGCGTGCATCAATTGCATCAGTAGATAACGATCATCGTCTTGGCGCAAATGAAGCCCCGCCTGCCATTATATCAATATTCCTGGGTAGCCAGTTGAGCGATGTGCTTGATGAGATCGAAACATCAAGAATCAGCAAAAAAATCAAGGACGACGCATTATTATGGCAGGGCATACCAAAGATACCGGTAATATTAAAAGACAATACCGATCGTAACCGCACCTCGCCTTTCGCCTTTACAGGGAATAAGTTTGAGTTGCGCGCCGTAGGTTCGTCTGCAAATTGCGCAGGCCCTATGACTATTTTGAATATGATCGTGGCGGATCAGCTCAGAAAATTCAAGTATGACGTGGATAAGCTGATTAAAAAAGGCGAGAAAAAAGACGTTGCCTTATTAATGGTCATTAAAAAGTATATCAAAGAGTCAAAAAATATACGCTTTGAGGGTAACGGCTACAGCGAGGAATGGGAAAAAGAAGCTGCTACAAGAGGTTTGTCTAATTTCAAAACTACCCCGAAAGCGTTGGATGCTATACTTTCAGAAAAATCGACCATTTTATTTGAAGATACCGGCGTATTCAGCAAAAGAGAAGCCCATGCCCGTTATGAGATATTACTCGACAGCTTTTATAAAAAACTGCAAATAGAAGCGCGCGTTATCGGTGAAATAGTAACCAACGTAATTATACCGTCAGCAATAGCTTACCAGACCAACCTCATTCAAAATGTAAAGGGGCTAAAGGAGCTGGGCTTAAAAGATTCAAGCTATGCTGCTCAACTGGATATTATTAATAAAATATCCGAGCACGTTAATTTTATCAAGTCGAACGTGGAGGCAATGGTGACCGAACGCAAGAAGGCAAACGTTATTGAAGATGTGCGCGAAAAGGCAACAGAGTATGACGAAAAAGTAAAAACTTTCTTCGATCCGATTCGCTACCATGTAGATAAACTGGAACAATTAATTGATGATGAATTGTGGCCTCTGCCTAAATTCAGAGAGCTGATATTTATTAAATAATCATCACGAATTCAACCAATTATATCAAATGACACGAATTAACAAAAATAATTCGTGTCATTCGTTTTTAAATTAGTGACTTTTGTGTAATTAATGTCGCCAAAAAAGTATAAAAGCTTAAAAAAATACCTCGAGTTTGTTGAACTGGTAAAAAAATCCCGCCAGTACAGCTTAAGAAAAGCAAAGAGTTACGAGATTGCTATCCATTGGCTCAATACAAAATTATCGCATAATCAATTTCTTATATTTTCAGGGATACTGGTCGGCTGTTCGGCCGGACTAGCCGGTGTCGTTTTAAAATCGCTTGTTCATTACATCCACTTTATAATTACCAGTAAGGTACATTTTAGTGAACAAATCATTTTTTACGGACTGTTCCCTTTCCTTGGTATAGTACTGACTACTCTCATTGTGATCTACTTCTTCAAGGGCCAGGATCGCAAGGGTATACCGGCTATTCTATATGAAATTGCCAGGAATTCCAGCTTTGTATCCTCTGTTAAAATGTACTCGCAAGTTATCCAAAGCGCAGTTACCGTTGGTTTCGGGGGATCAGTTGGACTCGAAAGCCCCATTGCAGTAACAGGCGCGGCAATCGGCTCAAATTTTGCGCAAACCTACCGGTTAAACTACAAGGACCGCACCCTCCTGCTGGCTTCAGGCGCCGCAGCCGGGATTGCAGCGGCTTTTAATGCCCCCATAGCCGGGATAATGTTTGCCTTTGAGATTCTGCTAACCGGTGTAGTTTTTACTGATTTTATTCCCTTAGTAGTTGCAGCTGTCTGCGGAAGCTTGCTATCCCGAATCATACTTAAAGAAGAAGTACTGTTCAATTTCAGAGCCCGCCATGATTTCAACTATCACAATATTCCTTACTATATCATACTGGGTATTGTGTGTGGATTATATGCACGATACTTCATTGTGATAGCTCAGAAAGTGGAGCATTTCTTTAGCAGACTAAAACTATCTAAAATTCGAAAGGCCATTATTGGCGGTATTATCCTTTCGGTACTCTGCCTGCTTTTACCCCCTCTCTTCGGCGAAGGTTACGAAAGCATCAAATCCTTTACCAACGGCGACATCAACCATATTATTGAGCACAGTTTTTTTGGATACATCGGTTATAAACAGTGGGTAGTAGTAAGTTTCCTCGGATTAGTTTGTCTTCTTAAGGCTGTGGCTACTCCGGTGACATTATATAGTGGAGGCAATGGAGGTAACTTTGCGCCTTCATTATTTGCAGGGGGAACATTAGGCTGTCTTTTTGCCTTTGTTTGTTCGTGGATGGGCATACAGGATGTTCCTACAATCAACCTGATCATTGTCGGGATGGCCGGTGTAATGAGCGGGGTATTATATGCGCCTTTAACCGCTATTTTTTTGATAGCAGAATCGAGTTCCGGATATGATCTTTTTCTTCCATTGATGATCGTATGCGTCATATCCTTCCTTATAGGCAAATGGTTCTCGCCTATCTCACCCGACCTGAAAAAACTGGCAGATGAGGGTAAAATATTCACGCGGGAACATGATAAAAACCTGCTTTTGCAAATTCAGGTGGAAGATTTGATCGAAAGAAACGCCATTACATTGAATGCAAAATCAACCTTCAAGGATCTTATCGAAGTTGTAAAGCATGGCAGGCGAAATATTATTGCAGTACTTAATGAAGGCGAACTGGCAGGGGTAGTTTACCTTGATGACTTGCGCCCCATCCTGTTCAATCCTGATTTCCAGAATGAAACAGACATACACACCTTTATGAAAATACCGGTCGAAGTGATCAATCAACACGAGGACATGATATCTGTTGTCAATAAATTTGATGAAACATCAACCTGGGTATTACCTGTAGTTGACGATCAAAATCAGTTTTTAGGCTTTATATCTAAGTCAGCGGTTTTGAATAGGTATCGACAGTTGCTAAAAGAATATTCTGATTTATAGTTGGTTATATAGGTTGTATTAGTTAATTGGTGGCCTATTATTGACTATTGACCATTCACTATTGACTATTGACCATTCACTACACACTATTCACCACTCACCACTATTCACTATATTTGCCCATGATTTCCTCGCAACGATATGATCAAAGGGGCGTCTCGGCCTCGAAAGACGATGTTCACAACGCCATAAAAAACATAGACAAAGGCATTTTCCCGAAAGCTTTTTGTAAAATAATCCCGGATATATTAAATGGCGACGCCGATTACTGCAATATTATGCATGCTGATGGTGCAGGTACAAAATCATCCCTTGCATACAGTTACTGGAAAGAAACCGGCGATATTTCCGTTTGGCGAGGCATAGCCCAGGATGCGATCATCATGAATCTGGATGATTTGCTTTGTGTTGGCGCAATTGATAACATTCTGCTTTCATCAACCATAGGCCGTAATAAAAATCTGATCCCCGGCGAAGTAATTGCGGCTATCATCAATGGTACCGAAGAAATTTTGGCTGAATTAAGGGAAGCCGGAATAGGCATTTATTCTACCGGGGGCGAAACAGCGGATGTTGGCGACCTGGTACGCACCGTCATCGTTGACTCAACCGTAACCTGTCGCATGAAACGCGAAGATGTGATCTCTAACGATCGGATAAAACCGGGTGATGTGATCGTTGGCTTAGCCTCTTATGGAAAAGCAACCTACGAGAAGGAATACAACGGTGGTATGGGTTCCAATGGATTAACCTCTGCCCGCCATGATGTATTTAATAAAAGCATCGCCGAAAAATATCCGGAAAGTTATGACCACGCTCTGCCTTATGACCTGGTTTTCTCTGGTAGTAAAAACCTAACTGATAAAATAGATATTGGAAACGGTGAAAGCGTTACAGCCGGTAAACTGGTGCTTTCCCCTACCCGTACCTATGCGCCGATCATCAAAAAAATATTGGATACTTATCGCAAGCAAATGCATGGTATGGTGCATTGCAGCGGCGGTGCTCAAACTAAAGTGCTTCACTTTATTGATAACCTGCATGTAATAAAGGATAATTTGTTCCCTGTTCCTCCATTGTTTAAACTGATACAAGAAGAGTCAGGCACCAGCTGGCAGGAAATGTACAAAGTGTTCAATATGGGGCACCGGATGGAACTGTATGTTCCGCAAGAGATTGCTTCCGAACTGATCCAAATATCAAAAAGCTTTGGTGTCGATGCGCAAATCATCGGACACGTTGAAGCCGCTGATAAAAAACAGGTGACTGTAAAGTCTGAATTTGGTGAGTTCATCTACAACTAACCGACAGGAGCCAATTATTTTTCTGAAACAAAAAAACCCGGTCCAATCGACCGGGTTTTTGTTATCATGGTTTAATCAATGTTAGTTAAATATATAACGTAAACCTAATTGAGCCTGCCAACGGGACAACTGGCTGCTGTCATTAATAAATGATTGTGTTACAGGTGTGTTGGTTTTAACGTTCAACAATGGGAACGAATAAGTAGGACGTCCGGTTGTTGCATCTAAACCAAGATATTTAAGCACTGTGGTGCTTCCACTATTAAAACCGTTAAATGAGTTCTGGTATAATCCCCAGTTTTTATTCAACAAGTTTCCTACGTTGATGATATCGAACGAAATTTCGATCGTGTTTTTAGATTTACCAACGTTTACGTAGAAGTCCTGAACAGCTTTAAAGTCAACTCTTTTGAAGTATGGCAATATTACACCGTTTCTTTCGGCATATTGCCCCCTGTGGCTGTTCAAATACTTATCCTGGTTGATGAACGCGTTCAACTCATCCCATTGTTGTTGTGCAGTACCCGGGTTGCTCTTTGCATCAGGTACTAATAAAATGTCTCCCTGATTTCTTGGTATCCACATCAAATCATTAGTAGCGCCATCGTTGTTAGGGTCACCGCTGGTAATGTACGATATCGCACCATTGTTAGCCATTTCGAACAACAAACCAACCGAAGTAGAAGCATGATCAAAGTACGATTTTTTGTACATAAATGATGCTATGATACGGTTCGGCTGAACAAATGAACTGTTTGAGGTAACATCTGCATTCGGATTTCCAGCTATGTAGCGGGTGCTCCAGATAGTACTTGCAGTTGAGCCACCATCGTTTACGTCTTTTGTACCACTGTGGGTATAAGCTACGTTTGCGTAAAACCCACTGGTAAAGCTTTTTTGTAACTGAGCGGTAATGAAGTATGAATAACCTTTGCTTGAGTTGTTCATATAGTACAAACCAGTGATTGATGGGTTTGCAGCAGTTGCAGCAGCAGCCGGAGGCGTAGTATTTTTAGAGGTATAACGAATCTGTCCTTCAGGGCCAGGCAATACTGTGTAAGAATCGGATAACACTAGGTTCTCGTGATAGATAGCGTTGATATCCTTAGTATAAGCACCTTCTAATGTACCTATGATACCGCCAGGCAATTTCTGGTCTACAGCAAGATTCGTTCTCCAAATCTTAGGATATTTAAGGTTCGGATTAGCAACATCCAACTCGTAAGAAGTATTTGCCGGAGAAGGTACCGGAGGACGGTTGGCGTTTACATTTGGGTTAAAGATCAGACGAGGGTCGCCCGGTGTAGTAACAGTTTTTGATCCGAACAATACACCGTTGTTTGATGCTTGGTTGGATATCCACACAAATGGCACTGTACCTGTAAACAAGCCGCTTCCACCACGCACCTGAGTTGATTGATCACCATTCACATCCCAGTTAAAGCCGACACGTGGGGATAGTTGAATCCTGTTCTTTGGCAATACAGAAGGGTCGACATGAATTCCCTGCTGGAAGGTCAAAGGAGGAACGTTAGCGTTTTGCTGCAACGTAGTCGGGAACGCGTCATAGTCAGCACGGATACCGTAAGTCAACCTTAAATTGTCTGTTACATGGTATTTGTCCTGCACGTAAACACTGAATATGTCGGCACTGATTTTTGCGAATGGGAACGACCCGTCGGGTAATGCCGAATAACGTTGCGTATAGGCTACGGCCGGTAAGCCATTCAGGAAGTCTGACGCCGATTTGTAGGTATATAATCCATTATAATCAGGCGCAAAACCGTTTTTATAGCTTTGAATCTGATCGTTTGTGCCAAAAGTAAACTCGTGTTTGCCTGAATAAATGGTAAAGTCATCAGAAAACTGGAAGATATTGGTATTAAGCAGGTTATTCGCTGTATACAATTCATAACCAAAGCTGGTTAAAGTTGAAGTTGCGCTGCCGGCGATATCAACCATAGGGAATAAGCCATTACCTAATGATGAGCGGAAATCTCTCAAAGCAGAATAACCCACAGTAGCTCTGTTTGACATTGTGCTGCTGATGCGGGTATCCAACTCGACAATACCAATGTTGAAGTTGTTGTTGATACGGTAACCAGAACCATAGAAAGGCAGTGTTGTAAGACCAGGGGCACGTGTTGTACCAAAACCAACACCGCCGTTGGTAATACCGGAGTTACTTGCAGGGTGGTCTCCGTATGATTTCAAATAGAAGTACTTAGCGCTTAAAGTATTATTTTTGTCAATATTCCAATCGATCTTAGCGGTTACTTTATCGCTATGGGTTTCGTAGTTATATCCCTGGTAAGGCCCCGGGTTATATCCATATTTGGATTGAAGATACGACGAAATGGAATCAAGAGTTGATGACCTAACTTGTGAAGTTTGGCCTGCGGCACCAGAACCCGAAGCTACATATCCGGTAGCCGGCTGGCTGATACGTTCCTGTTCACCCGACAAGAAGAAGAATAATTTATTTTTAATGATAGGGCCCCCGAAGCTCGCACCGGTTTGACGGTAAGTAAACGGCGTTTTAGCAATCGTTACGTCGCCAGCTTTGTAACCGGTAAGACTGGTGCCGCGAATGTAATCATATACTGTACCTTTAAAAGTATTGGTACCTGATTTCACAACTGTGTTAACACCAGCACCTGTGAAGTTACCCTGCCGAACGTCGTACGGCGCTATATCAACCTGGATCTGGTCGATCGCATCCAATGAAATTGGCTGAGAGTTGGTTTGACCGCCCAATGTACCTGATAAACCGAATGAGTTGTTAAACAAAGCACCGTCAACAGTAATGTTATTAAACAAACTGCTTCTTCCGCCAAAACTTAAACCGTTTGCAGACGGCGTTAACTTGGTAAAATCGCTTAATGAACGGTTGATGGTAGGCAAACCTTCTATTTGCGCGCGGTTTACTGTTTCACGTGCGCCGGTACGCGAAGAGTTGATCACCTTACCTTGAGTACCGGTAATTACAACCTCCTTAAGGGTGGCATTATTCTCTTCAATTTTGGCATCAATACGCTGATCCTGACCAATTGAAAGGGTTACTCCTTCCTGGGTAAAATCTTTGTAGCCAATAAATGATACTTTAACTGTGTACGGACCACCTACCCTTAGGTTGGGTAAGTTATAACGTCCGTCGCCGCGTGTAACGGTAGCGTATACCGTTCCGGTAGGAATGTGTGTTACTGTTACAGTTGCTCCGGGTATTGCTCCTTTGCTATCGGAAACGATCCCGTTAACTGACGCAGTGGTCACACCTTGTGCATTTGCGTTCCTTATCCCAAGGAAACTGATGCCGGTTAACAATAAGATTAAAAGTAAAAACTTCCTCATACTTGTTCTAAAGTTTTAATAAATGTGAATGAACTGATGTGGCGGCAAAGATATGTCACATACCTGTTACTTATGTTAAGTTAATATTAATATTTTTCCTTCAATTACCTGCATTTAATATAGTTGACACATAAGCATTTAATCAATACAAAGCGTTCGATTTCAACCCATTGATTAATCTATTGTTCTTATAGATTTCTATTATATTATTTATAGCCCTTCTGTAAAAAAATAAGCCTCAGGAAGCGGTTTTTTTCTATTCCGGCCTTTTTATTTAGCTTTGGCATCGAATTCAAAAAAAGGATAAAAAACATGGACTACGATTTAATTGTAATAGGGTCTGGCCCCGGAGGTTATGTAGCTGCTATACGTGCTTCACAGCTTGGCCTGAAAACCGCTATAGTTGAGAAAGAATCATTAGGTGGCATTTGCCTTAACTGGGGTTGTATTCCAACCAAAGCATTGTTAAAGAGTGCACAGGTATTTGAATATTTAAATCGTGCTACTGATTATGGTGTAAAAGTCGCCGGAGGCGAAGTTGATTTTGAATCCGTAATAAAAAGAAGTCGTGGTGTTGCTGACGGAATGAGCAAGGGCGTTCAGTTCCTGATGAAGAAGAAGAAGATTGAAGTACTAATGGGTACCGGTAAGCTGAAAGCGAAAAATACTGTTGAAGTAAAAGCTGCTGACGGCGCTACCAAAACATATACTGCAAAACATATCATTTTAGCCACAGGTGGCCGTTCACGCGAGTTGCCTAACATCAAACAGGATGGTGTAAAAGTGATCGGTTACCGCCAGGCAATGAACTTGCCAAAGCAACCAAAATCAATGATCGTAGTTGGTTCGGGCGCTATTGGTATCGAATTTGCCTATTTCTATAATACTATTGGCACTAAAGTTACCGTCGTTGAATTCCTGGACAACATTGTTCCTTTAGAAGATGAAGAGGTTTCAAAGGGATTAAGCCGTATCCTGAAAAAACAGGGTATCGAGATCATGACCAGTTCAAACGTTGAATCGGTTGATAGTACCGGCGACATTTGCAAAGTAAACGTGAAAACTCCTACCGGCAATGTTTCCCTGGAAGCAGAGATCGTATTATCTGCAGTTGGTATCAGCACAAATATCGAGGGCATTGGTCTCGAAGAATTGAGTGTTAAAACTGACAGAGGTAAGGTTGTAGTTGACGATTTCTATAAAACCAATGTCGAAGGTATTTATGCCATCGGCGATATTGTTAAAGGACAGGCGCTGGCACACGTTGCTTCTGCTGAAGGCATTATCTGCGTTGAAAAAATAGCAGGCCATAACCCTGAGCCATTAAATTATAATAATATCCCGGGTTGTACTTATTGCGCCCCGGAAATTGCTTCAGTTGGTTACACTGAAAAAGCGGCTAAAGAAGCCGGTTATGAGATCAGAATAGGCAAATTCCCGTTCTCTGCATCAGGCAAAGCATCTGCTGCAGGCGCTAAAGACGGCTTTGTAAAAGTGATCTTCGACGCCAAATACGGCGAGTTCCTTGGCGCCCATATGCTTGGCCATAACGTAACTGAAATGATCGCCGAAGTAGTTACCGCGCGCAAACTGGAAACTACCGGCCACGAGATCATTAAATCGGTTCACCCACACCCAACCATGAGCGAAGCAGTGATGGAAGCTGCTGCTGAAGCCTATGGTGAGTGTATCCACTTATAATAAGTACTGAGTCTGAAGTCTTAAGTCGAAAGTCTGATTTTGGGGCTTTAGACTTAAGACTTTTGACTTAAGACTTCTGACTTACCACCTACTATGAAACTCCACACCATCGATACCGGCTTTTTTAAGTTAGACGGCGGTGCCATGTTTGGCGTTGTTCCGAAAACGATCTGGAACAAAACTAATCCAGCGGACGAGAATAACCTGTGTACCTGGGCTATGCGATGCTTACTGGTTGAAGATGGTAACCGGTTAATACTAATTGATACTGGCATTGGTGATAAGCAGGATGCCAAATTCTTTAGCTATTACTACCTGCATGGGGATGCAAGTCTCAACTCGTCTTTGGCAAAACTCCGATTTAGTGTTGATGACATTACCGATGTATTCCTCACACACCTCCATTTCGACCATGTAGGCGGTGCGGTAAAAAAGGAAGGTGAAAGGTTATTGCCTGCTTTCAAGAATGCAACCTATTGGAGCAACCAAGAGCATTGGGATTGGGCCGTTAACCCGAATGACCGTGAAAAAGCATCCTTTTTAAAAGAAAATATATTGCCTATTCAGGAAAGCGGACAGTTAAAGTTCGTCGGTTCACAGGATGGTGTTCAATTTATGGACGGTTTTGACGTCCGTTTCGTTTATGGCCACACCGATGCAATGATGTTGCCATTGATCAGCTATAAAGGCAGAAAAATACTGTATATGGCTGATCTTCTGCCGTCTGTAGGCCACCTGCCTCTCCCCTATGTGATGGCTTATGATATGTTTCCTTTAAAAACACTCAACGAAAAGAAAATATTTTTGAATGAAGCCTTGGAAAAGGAATATATTTTGTATTTTGAACACGATCCGATTAATGAGTGTTGTACTTTACAACAAACCGAAAGAGGCATAAGGGTTAAGGACACTTTTAAACTGAATGAACTGTAAACCAAATAGTTAAACAACAAATTTTTAAGTTTAAAAAGCTACTTATTTTAATTTGAATGTAAAGACAGATTGCGTTGTTATTTTTTAATAACAATTTCGTACCTTTGCACGTTCAATTCTATAAGTAAGAATTGAGGTAATAAACATAGATGAGACAACTCAAAATAACCCAATCTATTACCAATCGCGAGTCGCAATCGCTTGATAAATATCTTCACGAAATTGGTAAAGTTGACTTAATCACTGCAGAAGAAGAAGTAATTCTGGCACAAAAGATCAGAGAGGGCGATCAGGCAGCTCTTGAAAGATTGACAAAGACAAACTTGCGCTTTGTTGTGTCTGTGGCAAAACAATATCAAAATCAGGGCCTTACACTTGGTGACCTGATAAATGAGGGCAATCTTGGCCTTATTAAGGCGGCGAAACGTTTTGACGAAACTAAGGGTTTCAAATTCATCTCCTACGCCGTATGGTGGATTCGTCAATCGATATTGCAAGCTATTGCCGAGCAATCTCGTATTGTTCGTTTACCATTAAACCAGGTGGGGTCATTAAGTAAGATCAGCAAGGCATTCTCAAAATTAGAACAAGAGTATGAGCGCGAGCCATCTCCGGAAGAACTGGCCGATATGCTGGAAACTACTGTCGACAAGATTTCTGATACATTAAGCAATTCAGGACGCCATGTTTCTATGGACGCTCCGTTTGTACAGGGCGAAGAAAACACTTTACTGGATGTATTGGAAAACCAGGAACCCAACACCGACTCTATTTTGATTAATGAGTCGCTGTCGGAAGAAATAAAACGTTCCCTTTCTACGCTTACCGAGCGTGAGCGCGAAATCATCGTATTATTCTTCGGATTAGGCACCAATCATCCGCTTTCGCTGGAAGAAATTGGCGAAAAATTCAATCTGACACGTGAACGCGTGCGTCAGATAAAAGACAAAGCACTGCAACGATTGAGGCACACATCAAGAAGTAAAATTCTGAAATCATATTTAGGTTAAACTTTCCTAAAGGTCATTAAGATAAATCCTTGTCACATGAAAATGGCAAGGATTTTTTATTTCTAACTACTCGGAGTAGATGATATTAAAGTCAATTAGCTACTATACTTCATTAAAACTATAAATTTTAAAATAATCTTTAGAGTAAGCTTGTCATTGTCATCCTTTCGTCAAGGTCCT
>JAFAKI010000333.1 GCA_019235595.1 Mucilaginibacter sp.
GGCTTAATAAACAACCATAATTCGTACAGTAAATATGGAATACCTAAAACAAGCCCGATCATCAAAGACGAGTCGATTTGTAAGGTAAACTGCCCAGCCATCTCCGTATTGATCAATTGGATATTGATCTTACCCGGGCACATATCCCGGTGCAGGAATTTACCCAGGTCGCACATCATCCGGAAGGTCCAAAAGTCGGACTTGCTGGGCGCCATGATAATATTATCGTAAATCCAGCTATAAAAAGCGAAAACAACAATAGTAAATACGACAATGGCCAGCGCCGAACGGATAAGGTGCCATCTTAATTCTTCCAAATGGTCAAAAAAGGACATTTCACCTTCCAGGTTCTTGCTTTTATCCTTAATTGCCTTTATCAGTTTATCGCTTGTCTTGCTCATTGCCGTACAAAAATAGCATTCCGTTAATCAGAATGCTATTTACTATTTATTTTGTTACAGTGATTGTTTATTTAGTGAATTCAAAGGTTTCCATAAACTTGGTGGTAAAATTACCTGCCCTGAAGTTAGGGTCCTGCAGCAATTTCAGATGGAAAGGTATGGTGGTTTTGATGCCCTCGATCACAAATTCGCTCAATGCACGCTCCATGGTACTTAAAGCTTCTTCGCGGGTTTGTGCCACACAAATTACTTTAGCAATCATCGAGTCGTAGTTTGGCGGTATCACATAGCCTGAATACACGTGCGTATCAATCCGGACACCGTGACCACCCGGAGAGTGGAAATTGGTGATCTTACCCGGCGCAGGGCGGAAATTATTGAAAGGATCTTCTGCATTGATACGGCATTCAATAGCGTGCATTGTTGGCTCGTAGTTTTTACCCGAGATCGGTATACCTGCAGCAACCTTGATTTGCTCTTTGATCAGGTCGAAGTTGATCACCTCTTCAGTAACCGGGTGCTCTACCTGGATACGCGTGTTCATCTCCATAAAATAGAAGTTACGGTGTTTGTCCACCAAAAACTCGATGGTACCTGCACCTTCATATTTTACCGCTTTTGCACCTTTTATGGCAGCGTCGCCCATTTTCTTGCGAAGTTTTTCGGTCATAAATGGTGATGGCGATTCTTCTACCAATTTCTGGTGACGGCGCTGTATTGAGCAATCGCGTTCAGAAAGGTGGCAAACTTTGCCATACTGGTCGCCTACAACCTGTATTTCGATGTGACGCGGATCTTCTACGTATTTTTCAAGGTAGATACCATCGTTACCAAATGCAGCAGCCGATTCAGCACGTGCTGAATCCCAAGCCGGTTCAAATTCTTCATCGTTCCAAACCAGGCGCATACCACGGCCACCACCACCGGCAGTAGCCTTCAAAATCACCGGGTAACCGATTTTATTAGCAGTAGCAATACCCTCTTTTACGTCAACTAACAAACCTTCAGAACCAGGTATTGTAGGAACACCCGCTTTTTTCATGGTCGCTTTGGCAGATGCCTTATCGCCCATGGCATTAATCTGGTCGGCGGTAGCGCCAATAAATTTAATACCATACTCTGCGCAGATAGCCGAAAACTTGGCATTTTCAGACAAGAAACCATAGCCAGGGTGAATAGCATCGGCATTGGTCAGCTCGGCGGCAGATATAAGATTGGGGATATTTAAATAGGAATCGCGGCTGGCAGGGGGACCAATACATACGGCTTCATCAGCAAAACGTACGTGCAAGCTATCCCTGTCGACGGTAGAATATACAGCTACGGTTTTAATGCCCATCTCCTTGCAAGTGCGGATAATGCGAAGGGCAATCTCACCACGGTTAGCTATTAATATTTTTTTAAACATGCTTTGAGTTAGTTAATAGTTGATTATGTTAAGTGGTTGATTGAGTTTTAACTACTCACATAATCAACCATTGAACTCAATCAACAAAAGAATTAAACAGGTTCAACCAAAAACAATGGCTGGTCGTACTCAACAGGAGAAGCGTTATCAACCAATACTTTCACAACGCGGCCTGAAACCTCCGACTCGATCTCGTTAAACAATTTCATGGCCTCGATAATGCAGATAACAGAACCTGGTTTTATCTCATCGCCCACATTCACAAACATTGGTTTTTCAGGTGATGATGAACGGTAGAAAGTACCAATCATTGGTGACCTCACTGTAATAAATTTCGATGTATCAGCAGCAGGGGCAGCAGCCGGAGCTTCAACAGCCGCAGCAGAAGGTGCAGTAGCTACGGGAGCCGGAGCAACATAAACAGGTGCACTTTCAGCAGCAGGAAGGTTTGCTGTAACATACGTTGGTGCCTGGTTAGTTTTTATTGTAATCTTGAAATCGTTCTGTTCAATTGAAACTTCATTTACCCCCGACTTTGAGACAAAGCGTATTAGGTCCTGAATTTGTTTAATATCCATATTGTGGAATGAGTTGGTTTTGGATAAAAGATTATGTCTAAGTTATATGTTAATGTGCAGATGTGCAAATATGCAGATTTGTTAATGTGCAGAAATGCAAATGTGCAGATGTCTTAATCAGCTTAATATTTATCGGTAACAAATAAACAAAAGATATTTAGTAAAGTTCAAAAAAATCATTTGCACATCTGCACATCCGAAATTTGCACATCAGTAGGCCCATTTTAAATAGATAGAGCCCCAGGTAAAGCCGCCACCAAAAGCAGCCAAAATCAGGTTATCGCCTTTTTTGAATTTACTTTCCCATTCCCATAGACAAAGAGGAATAGTTCCGTTAGTGGTATTGCCGTAACGCTCAATGTTGATGATCACTTTATCTGCGCTCACACCAGTGCGGTTAGCTGTGGCATCAATAATGCGTTTGTTTGCCTGGTGAGGTACTAACCATGCAATATCGTCTGATTTCAGGTTGTTACGCTCCATAACCTCGGCAGCAACATCGGCCATATTGGTTACCGCGAATTTGAACACTGCCTGACCTTCCTGGTAAGCATAGTGCTCCAGCGCGTCAACTGTTTCGTGCGACGCTGGTTTCAATGAACCACCTGCTTTCTGATGAAGAAATGC
>JAFAKI010000070.1 GCA_019235595.1 Mucilaginibacter sp.
AATGACTGTATATCTCATTTTTGAGATCATACTCAATATGCCGAGACATCAGGATAATGGTTTGCCGCATCAGGAACAGAAATAACCCCCTCAAAACAGCCAGCGCCAGCACAACACCTGCAAAAAGCAGCATGCTATACCCAAACAGGTTATAAATAACAGTTTGCCTGTTAAAATTGGCAAATAAATGATAAATGGAAATATTTTCAGCAACCAGGTTAAAAGCCACGCGAATAAGCGGCGCCGTAAGTACCCCAAAAATGTTGGAAATGATGACAAACAGCACACCCGGTATCAATCGCCAACGGTATTTATAAAAGAATTTATTTAGGTAAGCTAGACTCTTCATGGTTCTTTAGCAAAGGTAACGTTTAGTCCGAAAGTCGGAAAGTCGGTAAGTCAGCAAGAAGTAATTTGCCGATTTAATCATTCACCATTCACTATTGACTATTCACTATTCACTAATTCACTAATTCAATCATTCGCTAATTAATTTAGTTTGTGACAATCAAAAAAACCTATACTTTTGTCGCGTACCCTAATATTATATAGGTAACTGTCTAATGCCAGAGCAAAATACCAGCGAATCCATATTTGGCCAGATGAATGCCTTCGGCCATCAAAAAATTGTATTTTGTAATGATCCTGATTCAGGCCTTAAAGCCATTATCGCCATACACGATACTACATTGGGCCCAGCCCTTGGCGGCACACGTATGTGGGCCTACAAAACGGAGGCCGATGCGCTAAACGATGTGCTGCGCTTATCAAAAAGCATGACCTATAAGGCAGCTGTTGCAGGCCTTAATCTGGGTGGCGGTAAAGCGGTAATTATTGGCGATGCGCGTAAAGACAAAACCGAGGCTTTGCTACGCAAATTCGGACGTTTTATTAAAAACCTGAACGGTGAGTTTATCACGGCTGAAGATGTCGGTACTAATCCCCGCGATATGGAGTTTATCCGTATGGAGACCCAGTATGTGATGGGTGTACCAGAAACCATTGGCGGTAGTGGCGATCCTTCGCCAATCACTGCCCAGGGCGTTTTTATGGGCATCAAGGCTGCGGTAAAAGAGCTTTACGGCAATGATACGCTGGCTGGTCGCTCAGTCGTAGTGCAGGGTATAGGCCACGTTGGCGAAAATCTGACCCGTTTGCTCCGTGATGAGAACGCCATGGTGTATGTGAGCGACATAAACGAAGAGCGTACTGTACAGGTAGCAAAAAAGTATGGTGCCAAAGCCGTATCAAACAACACCATTTTTGATATTGATGCCGATATTTATTCGCCATGCGCTTTAGGGGCAACAATTAACGAACAAACAATAAATAAACTTAAATTTGCAATAATTGCAGGCTCGGCAAACAATCAGCTCGAAGATGAGTATATTCATGGGAGAATGTTGCTGGAGCAAGGCGTACTGTTTGCGCCGGATTATGTGATCAATGCTGGTGGTGTAATTAATTGTTACTCGGAGTTGATGGGTTTCAGTAAAAAGCGTACCTTACAGCTTACGGAAAATATCTATGAAGCAACACGTAATGTGTTAAAATTATCAAAGGCCGAAAATATCTCGACTATAGAGGCTGCTAATAAAATTGCCGAAAAACGTATATCAGACATCAAAAAAGTAAAATCAACCTATTAATAAACACAATTAAATACAAACGGGACTACCCCCTAAATCGTTCTTTACAACTATGCTAAACAGAAGACACCTACGTGTAAAAGTATTACAGGCGTTATATGCCTACCACCAGTCTGATAACAAGGAAGTAAAACAACACGAAAAGAACCTGCTTCAAAGTGTTGATATGGTATACGTAATGTATATCTGGATGCTTTCCCTGATCTCGGAAGTGGTGCAGTATGCAGAAATGGACGCCGAAGAGCGTAAGCACAAACACTTACCCACTGCTGAAGACCTTAACCCTCAACTCAAAATTTTGACCAACAGGTTCATTCTCTCCTTAAATGAGAATTCAGAATACCTGGCTGCACTGAAAAAGTATAAAGTATCCTGGACTTTTGAGCCCGAGCTGGCGAAATCATTATTCATTATCCTGAAGAACTCGCCTGAGTATGCTGAATATCTGCAAAAAACAGGCGATACCATACAGACAGACAAGGATATTATCAAATTCATTTTCAAGAAAGTAATCCTGAAATCGTTGTTGGCGGAGCAGGTTTTTGAGGATAAGTTTATTTTCTGGCCAGTTGATAAGGATGTGTTGCAGGCACTCATCGCCAAGACGTTCAAAAACTTCTCGAGCGACAATTACAAGCAGAACAAGCTGGCTGAAGTTACAGGTAATTGGGATGAAGACAGGGAGTTTATTGTCAACCTATTTCAGCAAAGCATACGCCACGACGAGGAATACCAGGAGATGATCAGCAAAAAAACCCAAAACTGGGAGCCCGAGCGTATTGCTATGATGGATACCCTGTTGATGAAAATGGCTATTGCTGAGTTTATTAACTTTACGTCGATCCCCGTTAAGGTGACGATCAACGAATACCTGGAGATATCCAAAGAGTTTAGTACGCCTAAAAGTAATTCGTTTATTAACGGTATTTTAGACAAGATTTTATACGAATTGAAGGCGGATAACGTAATTAAAAAAGTAGGGCGCGGCTTAATTGAAGAATAATTAAATTTGAACTGATAATTAGTACATAAATAATTAAAGATCAATGAAAAATTTGTTTTTGTCTCTCATAGCGGCAACCATGTTCATGGTCGCTTGTAATTCAAACGGGAACAACGTAGCCGACAATGGCTCAGCTTCTTCGGCCAGCACTGATAAGCCGGTCATGAAATTTGAAAAAGAAACACATGATTTTGGTAAAATAGTAACGGGTAGCAAAGTGACTTATGAGTTTAAGTTCACTAACAACGGTAAATCACCCCTGATCATTAAGGACGCCATTGCTTCATGCGGTTGCACTAAACCCGAGTGGCCATCTGCGCCTATTAAACCGGGAGAAAACGGCGCTGTAAAAGTTACCTTTGACAGCCGTGGCAAAATGGGTTTACAGGATAAAATGATAACGATAACAGCCAACACCAACCCGGCACAAAACGTGGTTCACCTGATTGGCGAAGTAACAGCAAATTAATTTTTTATATAAAACAATGATAGCGACAATTTTATTACAGGCAGGCGCTGGTGGATTAGGAGGTTTTGGTTCATTTGTTCCACTGCTGTTGATCATAGTGGTGTTTTATTTCTTCATGATCCGCCCGCAGGTTAAAAAGCAAAAAGATCAAAAGAAATATGTTGAAGAACTCAAAAAGGGCGATAAAGTGATTACTACTGCTGGAATACATGGCAGAATTGTAGATGTGGCTGACACGACTTTCCTGGTAGAAACCGAAGGTGGTGGCAAAATACGCTTCGAAAAATCTGCTATATCGCTGGAAGCTTCAAAAGCGTTGAATACACCACCGGCTGTAGCGAAGTAAGAGCTAGTGAGGAAGGTAAAAGGCGAAAGGTAAAAGGTGAAAGGTGAATAGCCCGCCTTTCACCTTTCGCCTTTAAGCTTTCACCTCAAAAATTGGCTTTCACCTTTAAAAATGGCATTAGTAAAACTATCGGCATCGGAGCGGAGGCGGGTTTCTGCCTTTTTTACCTGCTTAATTTTAGCAGCGGTGGCCTGGGTTTTTACTACGCTATCCAATTCCTATAATTTTACTGTGAAAGAGGTGCTGGTTTATAAAAACACGCCTCAAAAACGGGCATTTCATTCCTTACAAACGGATACGGTTAATGCTACCCTGCAAGGTACAGGTTGGGATATGATATTCTCGAAAATGAATTTCGAGAATAAGAAAATCACTGTCGATCTGCACACGCTCGATAACAAAGACTATGTTGTTTTAAGCTCACAGCTAAGGGAGATTAATGACAGGAAGGAGTTTGATAACCAAATTGTCGGATTGAGCCCGGATACGCTGTATTTTGATTTCTCTAACCGGGCCGTAAAGCGTGTACCTATTCGTTTGGTATACAGCATTAACTACCGGCAACAGCATGCGCAATCAAATGACGTTTCAATAAAGCCATCATACGTTACATTAACCGGTCCGGGTAATATATTGGAACATATTGAATCGTGGGATACCGATTCACTGACGGTAGATAGCGTAGGTGAGACGGTAAGAACAAATGTGGGTTTACTGCCGTCAAAAGAGGGCAATGTAAGCGTTTCCCCCAGATCAGTCCAGGTGGTGGTTCCGGTTGATGAGTTTACAGAAAAAGAAATATCTATCCCGGTTAAGCTGGTCAATAACCACGACTATTATAAGGTGAAGATATTCCCTCAAAAAGTGAAGGTCACCTTTACCACTTCGTTAAACCGTTATGCCGAAATGGATGAAGATCTTTTCGAGGCTACTGCCGATCTGAATCTGTGGCAAAATGGTGGGTATTCTACTTTGCCGGTAAAACTTTCACGGCACCCTGCTTATTGTAAAATCGTAAAGATAGAGCCGCAAAATATTGATTTCATCGTCAGAAAATAGATGCTTAAAGTAGGAATAACAGGCAATATAGGCAGCGGGAAAACCACCGTAAGCAGGATATTTGAAATACTGGGCGTCCCGGTATTTTATGCTGATGATGCCGCCAAAACAGTGATGGTGGAAGACCCGATCCTGATCGACTCCCTAAAGAAAGAGTTTGGCGGTGAATCCTATTTTGATGATGGCTCGCTAAACAGGAAGCATATCGCATCCATCGTTTTTCATAACGAAACGCAGCTGGCCAAGCTAAATGCTATTGTCCACCCTGCGGTTTTCAGGGCTTTTGATAACTGGGTAGGCTCAATAAAAGAAGCTCCGTATGTAATGAAAGAGGCGGCTTTGCTATTTGAAAGTTCATCCTACAAAATGTGTGATAAAACCATAATGGTTACGGCACCGTTGGAGTTGCGTATTAGTCGGGTGATGCAACGCGATAATCTTAGTCACGCTGAAGTAGAAAGCCGTAACGCCAGGCAATTCCCGGAAGAAAAGAAAACCCAGTTGGCTGATTTTGTTATCCGTAATGACGATACCGAGTTGGTAATCCCCCAGGTTTTGGAACTACATAGGAAATTTAGTTCATTGGTTCAATAGTTCACTGGTTTATTGGTAGCCAGCATATAGCCTATTCGACTCACCCCGACTACGCTGCGCTGGTCGACCCTCTCTATGGCAAGCCATAAAGAGGGTAAAGAAGAAAAATAAAAAAAATCCCCCCTTTACCGCTTGCGGTAGAGAGGGTGGTCGAGCGAAGCAATGACCGGGTGAGTCGACACGGGTTATTAATTGAACCATGATTTTAGACGACTTTCTTTATTTCGATTCTAATGGCTTATACTGCAAGTACGGGCAGTTTTATATCGACCCGCAGCAACCGGTAAAAACGGCTATTATTTCTCATGCCCATGCCGATCATGCAATTGCCGGTAATAACCGGGTTTATTGCACTGAAGCTACAGCTGCTTTTATGCAATTGAGATATAGTAAAACTGCTGCAAAGGAATTAAATATTGTAGCCTATGATAAACCATTTGTGATTGGAGATATACAAATAACGTTTATCCCCGCCGGGCATATGCTGGGTTCGGCACAAATATTAATGGAATATAAGGGAACAAAATACTTGTACACTGGCGACTATAAGTTACAGCCAGATACAACCTGTGAGCCTATTGAATGGGTGCAGACAGATGTCCTGATCACTGAAAGCACTTTCGCAGATCCTAACGTTATCCATCCTGACCCAGTTGAGGAAATAAAAAAGCTGAATGATATCAAAAGCAATATTTTATTAGGTGCTTATGGTTTGGGTAAAAGTCAGCGCTTAATAAATCTCATTACTGAATATGCGCCACAGAAAACCATATTGGTTCATCATAAGATCATGCCTTTGAATATGATTTATGAGAAGATGGGTTTCTCATTAGGTAAATACCAGCTATACAGCCGAAAACTGATGAAGTCTCAGCAGGAGTACGTGTATATCGTGCCGCCGTTTACTTTCGATAGTTATATAAGGGCGACTGGAGTAAAGCGGCTGTTTGCGTCAGGATGGAAAAATCTGCAGGTAAACCAGAAGGACACCCTGTTTATTTCTGACCACGTGGATTGGAACGATATTTTGCTAACCATCGAAAAAACTCAGCCTAAACAAATCTGGACCTTGCACGGCGACGGGAATTATTTAAGAAAACATTTCGACGATGCTATCTTTGTAAAACTTTTGAATTAGGATGCTGATAGAGAATATCGACTATTATATTAACGAAGATGGCAACTTTGTTTTCACCAAAGAATACCATTTAAAACGGGGTTATTGCTGCAAAAACAAATGCCTGCACTGCCCCTGGGATTACGGAAAACAAAAGGAATCTGAACCTAAACAAATTAAGAAATAATCAACATCTTTGTATCAATCGATTAAAAAGTGAAAGTTGGTATGCAAATAGGGGAAGAAATTCAGAGCGAAAAGTTTGAAGATAACTACCATAAAGCAGTTATCAATATTACTTACACTTACGGGTGGCTAAGTAATACCTTCCGTTGCCAGTTTGAAAAACATAATCTTACTCAGCAACAATTTAATGTGCTGCGTATACTTCGCGGGCAATATCCCAATCCTGCTACCATCAACATGATCAAGGAGCGTATGCTGGATAAAATGTCGGATGCATCGCGTATTGTTGATCGCCTGATGCAGAAAGGACTGGTTTCGCGCTGTACCAATAACCTGGACCGCCGTGCTGTTGATATCCGCATCAGCGAAGCCGGGTTAGAAATATTATCCAAAATGGATGAAGAATTCAAAACCCGCGATATGCTAAAAAATAACCTCACCGAGGAAGAAGCAGGGAAGTTGAGCGATTTGCTGGATAAATTGAGAGGATGATTTTGATTTCGGAAGCCGGAATTTCGATTGCGGATTTTTCTTCTTCCCCATTGTTTGTGTCCTCTTCCCCATTGTTTGTGTCCTCACAAACAATCTACAATTCGCTTATAAACCCTACCAACGCCAATCCAACCCCCAGCAATACCGCAATCATTTTCCGTATCGTGAACTTATGATCCGGCCCTGATTCAAACAGAATAGTGGTAGATATATGCAGAAATATCCCGATCACCACACCCATTATCCGGTTAAAATATTGCTGCAGGTTGCCGATACCACCTGTACTAAGTGCATTGCTCACAAAATAACCCGCAGGGGCCATTATGGCGAAAAGGATCACAAAGGATATGGTTTTGCCTTTGCTTTGTCGATTGGCTAACAACACGGTAGCTAATGCAAACGCTGCTGGCACGTGGTGCAAGGCAATACCCCAAACTAATTGATTTTGATTGCCCTCAGCCAGCGGCATGCCTTCTAAAAAAGCATGTATGCAAAGACTGATCAAAATACCTAAAGGGAATGCCACATGAGCATGATCAGGTTTGTGCATGTGCCCATGCTCAATACCTTCAGAGAACTGCTCCAGCACAATCTGGAATAAAAAGCCGATCAGGATAAATACACCTACATAATTATCATTACCGTGATAAGCATCAGGTATTAAATGTAAAACGGTGATACCAAAAAGATAAGCGCCGCTAAAGGATAACACTAGCTTCAGGTTTTTATGATTATCCCCTTTAAACAGGAATACCGACATGCCGCCCGAAAAAGCGCCAAAAAACAAAACCAATATCTTCCAGATAGCCATTAAAAATCGGGTTGAAGTTTTTTAAATGCCAGGTAGAATAGCCATCCTACAAGGATGCCATACAGTGCTCCCACAGTAATATCGACTGGAAAATGGACGCCTACATAAACCTGAGCAAAAGAGATCGATCCAGCCCATAAAACTGCCCAAAGCCATATCCATTTCCATCTTCTGAAAAATACAAAGCTGATGAATGTAGCCATGGCAAAATGATCTGTAGCATGGGTTGATGGGAAGCTGTAACCTGTTCCGCAAGGCACGCGGATAGTGGCAGTTTCTGAATCAATCGGATCGCGACACGGGCGAACACGTTGTACAGTGTTCTTTATCAGATGCACGCTGGTAAAGTCCGCAAAACCAGCAGAAAGTGCAAATAAGATCACAATAAGCGCACCCCTTTTCTTATACTTCCAAAGGCAAAAGGCCAGTATGAAAATATACAATGGTATCCAGGTGCGCGGATTACGCAGGATCGGCATCAGCCAATCAAAAAAAGGATTGGTCAGATCGTGATTAATATAAAAAAATATGTGCCGGTCTAACTGTATAAGATGTTCAAGCATCTGATCTTTTACAAATAAAAATTAATCGGTCTGAATGTTCCGCATCAAATCTGTCCAGCCCATAGTTGCCAAAAGTAGTGATAATTTCAAAACCACTTTGTTTAAAGAACCTCATAAAATCAGCTTCTGTAAATGTGCTCACCATTTCCTTAAATGTATAGCTTTCGTTTCCATGATCAAACGTGATCGTTTTGATGATCTTATTTCCATTAATGGTTTTTTGAATATGAAATTCAACGTCCTCTACCTTTTTTACATCATTGGGCACGATGTTTTGCAATATTTTATGGCTGTTGAAATAATCCAGCACCAGTAATCCATTTGGTTTTAAAGCATTGTGGAAATTGATCAGCGAACCAATATGCTGCTCATCCGTTGTGAAATAGCCAAAACTGGTGAACAGGTTGAAGGCGACGTCAAAGTAACAATCATAGGACATTTCGCGCATATCGTGCACGAAAAATCTTAGCGTGTCGTTTTCAAATTGTTTGGCGAAACGGATATTTTCGACAGAAAGGTCGATGCCGATAACGTCGTAGCCATGTTTATTGAGGTAAATGGCATGCCGCCCACGCCCGCAGGCTATATCCAAAAGCTTTGAATGAAGCGGAATATGGAGTTTTGAAAGTAAATTATCTATAAAATACTGAGCCTCGGCCTCATTGCGTTGATGATATAAGAGATGGTAATACGGAGAATTAAACCAGTCGTAAAACCATTCGTTGGCCATAGTGTTTTTGTATGGTCACAAATATAGCTATTTATCAAAATACGGTTTAAGCCTCCGGATTTTGTGCAGCTATCGTTCAAATATTATTAATTTTGCACTCAAATAATTTAACACTTTGACTTTAATAAAATCAATCTCGGGAATACGCGGCACTATTGGCGGCGCAGCAGGTGATGGTTTAACGCCATTGGATATTGTAAAATTTACTTCGGCTTATGGTATGTGGGCTCTAAAACGAACGGGAAAAAAGAAGATCGTTGTAGGCCGCGATGCACGTTTATCAGGCACTATGGTGAATAACCTGGTGATAGGTACATTGCAGGGTTTAGGTATCGACGTTGTCGACCTTGGGCTTTCTACTACCCCAACGGTTGAGGTAGCTGTGCCATGGGAAGAGGCCGCCGGAGGTATTATATTAACCGCAAGCCATAACCCAAAGCAGTGGAACGCGCTTAAATTATTGAACGAAAAAGGTGAATTTATCAGCGATGCGGACGGCAAAGAAGTATTAGAGATTGCTGAAAACAGCGATTTTAAATATGCCGACGTAAATGATCTGGGTAAAATTACCGTTGATAACAGCTATCTGCAAAAACATATCGACCATATCCTTGCCCTGCCATTGGTTGATGTGGCTGCGATCACCAAAGCTGATTTCAAAATTGTAATCGACTGTGTTAATTCAACCGGCGGAATATTTGTGCCAGCTTTATTGAAAGCACTGGGCGTAAAAACCGTTCATAAATTATATTGTGACCCGGATGGCAATTTCGCGCATAACCCGGAGCCGCTGCCGGAGAACCTGATCGCGCTTTCAAGCGAGGTGGTTAAAAAAGGGGCAGATTTGGGTATTGCTGTAGACCCTGATGTTGACCGCCTGGCATTTGTTTGTGAGGATGGCAACATGTTCGGAGAGGAATATACCCTGGTAGCTGTTGCCGATTATGTATTAAAACACAAAAAAGGAAATACCGTATCTAACCTTTCATCAACCCGCGCATTGCGCGACGTGACAGAAAAAGCAGGTGGTGAATACCATGCTGCTGCGGTAGGCGAAGTGAACGTGGTAAATAAAATGAAAGAAGTAAACGCTGTGATCGGCGGTGAAGGGAATGGGGGAGTGATCTATCCAGAACTACACTACGGTCGGGATGCATTGGTGGGAATAGCCTTATTTTTAACTCATTTAGCCAAATATGGCAAGTCAGTTTCAAGCTTAAGGGGTTCGTATCCAAGCTACTTTATTTCTAAAAATAAGATCACGCTAACACCGGAAATGGACATCGATCATCTTTTACTTAAGGTAGAGGATAAATATAAAAAACAACCTCATACAACTATCGACGGTCTGAAGATAGAATTTGATAAAGAATGGGTACATTTGCGCCGGTCAAATACGGAACCGATCATCCGCATTTATTCTGAAGGCAATTCGGAAACAATCGCAGATAATTTGGCCAACAAGATCATTAATGACATAAAAGAAATTCTCAACTTATAAGAGAGTTATTGACTGAATTCAGTTTGGCAGGAAAAAAGAATTTTGGGGATTCTTCTGCCGGAGGTTCAATCGCTAATTCACTAATTAACTAATTCAATAATTAAGCCCGATGCGTGTCTATTTTGATAATGCTGCTACTACGCCTATTGATCCTGAAGTTTTGAAGGAAATGTATAAGGTGATGGAGAATAACTATGGTAATCCGTCATCTATACACGCACATGGCCGCGAGGTCCGGTCTGTGGTCGAAAAAGCCCGTAAAACCGTTGCTAATTTATTGCACACTTCGCCTGCCGAGATATTTTTCACTTCGGGCGGTACCGAGGCAGATAATACTGCTATCCGTTGTGGCATAGTAGATAACGGCTTAAAACATGCAATATCCAGCCGTTTGGAACATCATGCTGTGATCCACACGCTTGAAAGCATGCAAAAAGCAGGCACCATCAAATTGAGCTTTGTTGATACAGATAACAAAGGCAACATTGACTACACCCATCTGGAAGAATTATTGAAGGGTAATGAACGCAGCTTTGTATCCCTGATGCATGCCAACAACGAAATAGGCACAATCAGCGATATGGAGCGTATTGGTGATTTGTGCGAACATCATAATGCAATCTATCATGCGGATACCGTTCAGACTATGGGACATTATATGCACGATCTAAGCAAACTGAAAGCTCACTTCATGGTTTGTGCAGCCCACAAATTACATGGTCCTAAGGGAATAGGCTTTTTACATGTGAATCACAAAGTCAAGATCAAACCTTTTATCTATGGTGGTTCGCAGGAACGCAATATGCGCGGTGGTACCGAAAATGTTTATGGCATTGTAGGTTTGGCTAAAGCTTTGGAGATTGCGTATGCTAATATGGACGAGCATCAAAATCAGATACAGTCGCTTAAAAGCTACATGATCGATCAGTTGAAGGAAAACATACCTGGTATAGGTTTCAACGGCGAAATTGATCCGACTAAAAGTTTATATACTGTGCTAAACGTATCGTTCCCTTGTAACGATATGGCTGATATGATGTTATTCAATCTGGATATCGCCGGCATCTCTGCATCAGGTGGCAGTGCATGCAGTTCAGGCAGTGATATCGGCTCGCATGTGTTAACAGCAATTGGGGGTGATCCTAACCGCCCGGCAGTTCGCTTTTCTTTTTCAAAATACAATACCAAAGAAGAAGTGGATTATACCGTATCGAAGCTGAAAGAACTGTGCATGGCATATGCGTAGTGATAATTTGTATTTATTGGTAAATTTATTTCATTTTAAGAAATAAATAAAAACACTTAAGGCATCCCATGGGTTTATATAAATAGATTAAATGTATAAACCTATGGTAACTGCAAAGAAGAAATCAGGCCAGGCGCCTAAAAAGAATAGCAAGGAAAAAATCAGGGGGCACGGTAACATGCCGAATGAAGACCCCGGAAAACAAACCTCAAAGGAGGAAATAGTATATCCGCACGAAAGTGAAGCTGGCCCTCAGGAAGAAGGAGCAGATGCCACATTTACCGAGCGCAATGATGTTACTCCACCAAATAGGAAAGAATTCCCTTCAGTTGGCCCCGCCAAAACGGACTTTGAAGCCCGTAAACTAGGGCGCACTACCGGCCGAATGATCGGTCACGAACCAGGAACGGAAAGCATATAATTTATGGACAGGAATAATAGAATGACTATCGGTCAGATAGCCATTCTTGGTTATTCTTTTATTGAAATTTTAATTGATGCGTGAGTATCCTAACCCTGAAGATGAAGTTCAGGATAAAAAAAGTCAAAAAATCTGGCCGTCCATCCGGCTATAAGAAGCCTGGAGGAAACCTGGAAAAGAAGGGCGCCGTGAAGGATAAAAGTTATAAAGTGCTGCATCAGGATGGGAGTTTTGCAGATCTGCCTTATAACAACCAACCAGGGGGGCCCTGGAAGGTACGGGAAGGGTGAAAAAAATACTGGGAAAGATTAAATAAAATCGTAACTTAGTATTAACATAGCAAATAATCAGGAACAAAATCCCGGTTATAGCAAATCAGTTGGATAGCCGAATATCCGACGGGCGTTCAAAAGGCGCATCAAAAAGAAAAGGCTTTGGTTATGACCAAAGCCTTTTTTCTTTTTTGCATTATCTTAATGATCAATCAGCCATCATTTTTAAAAATGTAGCCAGTTTCTCTTTCATTTCCCTGCGATCGACTATAAAATCCAAAAAGCCGTGTTCCTGAACAAATTCAGCTGTCTGGAATCCTTTTGGAAGATCTTTCTTAATAGTTTCCTTAATAACCCGCGGACCAGCAAAGCCTATCAATGAACCCGGTTCAGCAATGTTGATATCTCCCAGCATAGCATATGATGCCGTTACGCCACCGGTAGTAGGGTCGGTAAGTAAAGAGATATAAGGTATTTTGGCTTGTGCCAGCAAAGCCAGTTTAGCTGATGTTTTGGCCATCTGCATCAATGAAAAGGCTGCTTCCATCATACGCGCTCCGCCCGACTTAGATATCATCAGGAAAGGCACTTTGTGTTCGATACAATAATCAATAGAGCGGGCTATTTTTTCACCTACCACCGATCCCATCGAACCGCCAATAAAGTTAAAATCCATGCAAGCGATCACAATATCCTGGCCATCAATTTTACCTGCAGCAGAGCGAATGGCATCTTTCAAACCAGTTTTATTGGTGGTTTCAGTAAGCCTGTCGGTATATTTTTTGGTGTCCTCAAAATGCAGCGGGTCGCCGGACCTTAAATTCGGGTATAGCTCGGTAAATTCGTTATTATCAAATAAAATAGAAAAGTATTCTTTTGAACCGATTCGGATGTGGTAACCGCAATAATGGCAAACATATTGGTTCTCAACTTGTTCGCTATAATGCAATGGTTTTTTACAATTCGGGCATTTATTCCAAATCCCGTCCGGGGCCTCTTTTTTTTCCTCGGTAGTAGTTATTATCCCTTTTGATTCTCGTTTAAACCAGGTCATTTGTTAATTGTGCCTCCAATTTCAGTGCAAAGAAACAAAAAATAAGTGGTTAAGCATTAAAGCTTGCAACTTATGTAAATGTTTTACATAAGTAAAGCTATTGCAAAAATGTTAAAATACCGTGTCGGCGAATTTTATATTTTGAAGAATTTAAAATGATATGACTGTTAAATGGGAAATATGGCAAAATGTCTCCATGTGTGTTAAATATTAGTTACTTACATAACTTAAATCAGGAAATTTTATAACTTCGAGGCCCCAATAAACACTAAGGAATTTAAGAAACCAAGGAATTTTAAGCTAATGGATTTAAAAAATTATAAAGGCGTTTTGCACGGTGATCAGGTGCAGGAGCTGTTTGAGATTGCGAAGAAGCATCAGTTTGCGTTGCCTGCTGTTAACGTAACCGGTACCAATACCATCAATGCTGTAATGGAAACTGCAAAGGCGGTTAATTCGCCGGTTATTATACAGGTATCACACGGCGGTGCGCAGTTTTACGCGGGTAAATCAATGGATAATTCGCAGTTGCAGGCTACTATTTTGGGAGCTGTATCTGCTGCAAGGCATGTGCATCTTTTAGCTGAGCATTATGGCGTAGCTGTAATTATGCATACTGACCACTGCGCCAAGAAATTATTACCGTGGATAGATGGTCTGCTTGATTATGGTGAAAAATTCTACGCTGAAACCGGTAAACCGTTGTTCTCATCGCATATGCTGGACCTTTCTGAAGAGCCTATTCACGAAAACATCGAAATCTCAGCAAAATACCTGGAGCGTATGGCTAAAATGGGTATGACACTGGAAATTGAATTAGGTGTAACCGGCGGTGAAGAAGACGGTGTAGATAACAGCGGTGTTGAAAGCCATCACTTATATTCTCAGCCGGAAGATGTTGCTTACTCTTATGAAGAACTTTCTAAAGTAAGTCACCGCTTTACTGTTGCCGCTGCTTTTGGTAATGTTCACGGTGTTTACAAACCAGGTAACGTAAAATTACAGCCGATCATCCTGCACAATTCTCAGGAGTATATCAAAAAACATTACAACCTGGCTGCTGAAAAACCGATCAACTTTGTATTCCACGGTGGTTCAGGTTCAACCCAGGAAGAAATCCGTGAAGCGATTTCTTATGGCGCTATCAAAATGAATATCGATACCGATATGCAATGGGCGTTCTGGGAAGGCATTAAAGATTACTATAAATCAAAAGAAGGCTACCTGCAATCACAGATTGGTAACCCTGAAGGTGAAGATTCACCAAATAAAAAATACTACGATCCGCGTGTATGGCTGCGCAAAGCTGAAGAAAACTTCGTTAAGCGCTTAACTCACGCATTCGACGATTTGAACTGTATCGACGTAAACAGCAAATTGTAAGATCAAGCAATTTTCAATACAAACGCCCCGATGTTTGTTGGGGCGTTTGTTATTTTAACTAATTTCAGTCCAAAATATAGAAACCCATGTCAAAGAAGGTAGAAGTAAAAAGAGTTGTTGATCCTGCTGATCTGGAAAAAGTATTTGCTATACGCCGCGAAGTTTTTGTAGGC
>JAFAKI010000079.1 GCA_019235595.1 Mucilaginibacter sp.
ATGATGACGCCATCGTCTACTTAAACAAATCGCTAAAGCTTACCAAAGACCTAGATGACAAAAATGGCTTGAGCTCCTTATATGCTGACTTTGGTTTATGCTATGCCTATAAAAACCAATACGATGTTGCTTTAAATTATTTAGCCCAGGCTTTGAAAATGTCGACGGATTTTAAAATTGATTATAATAAAGCCGTCACCTATATTGATTATGCCATAGTTTACAATCTGCAAAAAAATTACCAGCAGTCTTATAAATATGCCGTACTGGCAAACGATTTATCCAACAAAATGGGAAGCCTTGGTAATCGTACCAGTGCTTCAATGCAGTTGAGCGAGGCTCTCGGCGGTTTAGGTAAATTTGAGGAGGCTTACAAGGCGCAGAAAAAATACGTAGAATTGAAGGATAGTCTTAAAAGTGATGAGAGTGTCGGTAAGCTGACTTCATTTAACCTCGAATCAGACTTCAAAGAGAAGCAACGCCAACTCGCTGAGCAACATCAGCGTCAAGACGATCAGTATCAACAAAAAATACAAAGACAAGGCTTGTTAAGCGCCATTTTCTTCCTGATCATATTGGGTATGGCTGCAATCCTGATCGTTTACTATAAAGCCAAGCTGAAACAACAAAAGATCAATACAATACTTGAGGATAAAAATGCTGAGGTAATACAGCAAAAAGCTGACCTGAACGACCAGGCGCACAAGTTGAACGACTTGAATAATCTAAAGGACCGACTCATCTCAGTACTTGCACACGATCTCAGGGCGCCATTAAGCACTTTACGCGGCTTATTTGGGTTGCTGGAGGACGATACGATATCGCACGATCAATTCCTGACGATGATACCTCAGGCTTTGAAAAAACTGGAGTATACTTCCGACTTTTTGGATACTTTGTTATTCTGGATCAACAGCCAGATGGAAAATTTCGACAGTTCGGCAAAAAATTTCCCTATTAAGGATGTTATCTCATATGAGGTAAGCAACTATTATGAGCAGGCATCGGAGAAAGGCATAACGCTAAAAGATAATGTATCTGAAAATATCACCGTTGCAGCCGATCCGAACTCTATCCGTATTGTTACCCGAAACTTAATTACCAATGCCATCAAGTTCTCCAGAAAAGACGACACCATTGTGGTAAGCGCCAACCAGAGGGATGACAACTACATCCTGATATCCGTGAAAGACAGCGGAGTTGGCATGTCCGAAAAGCAGCTAAATAAGCTTTTCAAGAGCAAGGTTGATAGTGGAACAGGCACGAATAATGAATCAGGTACAGGGATGGGCCTGCTATTCTGTAAAGACCTGATCGAGAAATGCAACGGTAAGATATGGGTGGAAAGTGTTCAGGGTTCCGGAACAGAGTTTTTCTTCACGCTACCTATCGGTATGGTTGGTTCGATAAAAGAAGAGGAGCCGGCATTTGCTTCCTGACTCCTCTCCCATCATTGATTTTCTTAATTATTTACACCGCCAACACCTTTATCAATAGTGCCATTGGTATATTTTAACGGGTCAACCTTTTTAGGGTCTCCCTGGTAAACCCAAACAATATTGCCGATATATTTACGGAAGGCGTCGCTTATCTCCTCTACAGTCAATTTTTTTACATCATTAACGAGCGAGTAAGATCTACGCCAATTATTAAATATGATCTCGTTGGTTGCCAATGATGCCGCTTGCGCACTATTGGTTTCCTGGCGATAATAGAAGCCGGTAAGATAAGTTGTCTTCATATCAGCTACTTCATCAGCTTTAAAACCTTCCGTTTTGATTTTATCTACCAGCTTGTCAAATACTTCGATGTATTTGTTAGGCTGCGTGGTTGAAACAGAGAATTTTGCTACCGAGGTAGCACCATAACTAAAACGGGCTTGTGGAGCGTAGGATAATCCGTTGTTTGTACGCACCTCAAGGAAGTGGCGGTCGGCAAATATCCGCATAGCCACGTTAAAGGCATCAAAATCGGGTGTACCTGCTTCCGGTCCGCCTGTAACCCCTTCTACATAGTTAGTTGCCAGGTCGCGCTGCTCTGCTGAAAATGAATTTTTATAAATCCGGAAATCTTCTTTTTTAAGCTCAAAAGGAGCGCCTTGTTTCATCCCACTTAGCAGCTGACTTACTTTCTGCTCTATTGTAGTTCTATCTAAATCGGCTACGATAACTATCAGTAATCGCGAGCGTGTCAGGATAGATTTATAGTAAGCTTTAGCTTCTTCTGCACTAATTTTATTTATATTATCAACCGTGCCTCTGGGGTCTTTCGCATAATTGCGACCTGCAAAAGCTACACTGTTAGCAAATTTATCAATAGCGGCATCAGGGCGGCCGTCGCTCTGTTTCAAACTATTGATAGCATCCTGCTTAACACGGTCAAACTCTTTGGCATCGAAAGCAGGTAAAGTCATCATCTCCGCGTATAATGGCCAAACTGTCTCAAAATCGCCTTTAATACAATTCATTTTCACGATGGAATAGTCCTTGCCAGTATATCCGAAAACATCTGCCCCTACCTTATCCAATTGGTTTTTAAAGCTGTTTTTATCGTGCTTTAACGTTCCGCATTCACTTAAAGCCGATAACGCCAGGGATTCGATACCCGCCTTATCGGCAGGATAATTTTGCACCCCGCCTTTTATTGCAGTTTGTATCTCGACGATGTCATTCCCGCTTGGCTGAACAATTACCTTTACCCCATTGACGGTCATTTCATAAGGCTTCGCCTGCTGGGCTTTTACTGCCTGAAGATTAAATGCGGTAACGCATATGAGCAGTATAAATATTTTCTTTTTCATGATGATCAGTTTTAGGTTATTTGGCTGCAAAGAATGAACCGGCATTTAGTTGTTTATTTAATTCAGGGTTGATGATTAAACCGGCAACCATTGGTTTACCTGCAATATATTTTTTAATATATCTTGCGATGTCCTCGCGGGTTACTTTCTGGTAGTTATCATCGTTATCCGTAAAGTAATCCAGCGAAGTGCTGCACCAGTTATAGCTTACCTGGCTTGGCAGGCTCGACGGTTTTTCCATATTATGAATACGGTTGCGTAGTAAAATGGCTTTCGCATCATGCAGCTGCTCATCTGTAAAATAATCGGGGTTTGCAAACTGGTTTACCTGGTTTATTATTTCGGCATAGCACTCTTTCAGCTTGTTTGGGTTAGGAGTAACAAACAAATCAATTGGCCCCACATACTTACAAGTGGTGTAGCTGAATGAAACGCTTGATGCCAAACCCTTATCAACCAATGCTTGTTGTAATTTGGATGAGTTTAAACCCAATATGGTGGAAAAAACATCGGCAGAAATCGTTGAAGCAGAATCCGTAAGGTAAGATGGCCCGTGCCATGCAAATTGCATTTCGGGCGTTTGCGCTATAGTAGTTTCCTTTACAAAGTAGTCGGTTTTTTCCAATGGCTTAAATGGCGGAATCGGGTATTTTTGAATCGGGTCGAAGCCACTGCTTTCCCAATCGCCAAATATTTTTTCGGCAAGGGCAAAAGCTTCTTCATGTTTCACATCGCCACAAATGGTCAGTAAGCTGTTATTAGGTGAATAATATTTACCCTTGATGATCATCATCTTTTCGGGCGTGGCTGTATTGATCACTTCGTGGATACCGATCGGGTTTTTACGGGTGATCAGATCGCCCCAAAGATGCTGCTGCACATTGTACCAGAGCTGAAAACCGGGGTCGCTTTCAGCACGCTGAAATTCACCATCAACCACGGGGCGCTCCTTCTTCATATCTTCTTCCCGATAGATCGGAAAGCGTATCGCGGCGTTCATAAATTTGAGGCCCGCCTTCAAGCTATCCCTGTCAAACGTAAAAAAGTAATTTACGCGCTCTACGTTGGTGGTGCCATTCCATATTGCGCCCAGTTCCTGCGTGCGTTTCAGAAATTTTTCCTGATCGGGATAATCTTTGTTCGCCTTAAAGAACATATGCTCAAATAAGTGCGACAAGCCGCTGTACTCGGGGCCTTCGGTGTATGCCCCATTTTTTACCGCGATTTCAATAGTGGCCAATGGCACTTTACTATTTTCGATCACGATGA
>JAFAKI010000173.1 GCA_019235595.1 Mucilaginibacter sp.
AGCCACCGGGTCGATCAATGTACCGACAATAATGGCAGGTGGCAAGGCTTCGGGAGGAAGACCATAAGCCGATATAAATAGTATCTCGCCCACATAACCACCATTGGGAATACCACCTTCTACAACGCTCACCAGTACGGTCATGCCGAGTGCAAGGGCGATGGTTTCCGGGGTATTAAAGCCCTTACCAAACATGGCAAATACGACAGCCATTTTCAGGATGGAGGATATACTCGAACCATCCTTATGCAGCGTTGCGCCTAAAGGGATGGTGATCCCGGTTACAATATCCGAAACGCCCATCTTTTTGGCGGCATCAAGGTTTGCGGGGATGGTAGCAATGCTACTACAGGTACCAACCGCTGTGGCTGAAGGAATGATATTGTTGCGCCAGTAGGTTTTTATGCCTTTTATTCCTCCTGCTATAAAAGCATAAAGCGTAAATCCGCTTATGTAATAGAATATACTCACCCCATAGCCGATGCCCATAGTATGCGCATAAGTACCAAATAATGACGGACCAAAATAAGCCACCTGGTAAGCAAAATAAGCACCCAACCCTATCGGCCCGACCTTCATGATCAGTATAAATACGTGCTGGAATACCTCGTTGCCCGATGCCAGGAATTGTCTGAAATTTTGCCCTTTCTCTCCTGTCTTCAGTGTTGCGAACCCGACTATGATAGCAAAAATGATCATGGCAAGCATATTTTTTCTTGACATCAATTCAAAAAAGTTGCTTGTACTCAATATCTGTGTTATCTGATCGCCGGTTATAGCTTTGTTGATGTTCTGCACTTCTCTTCCTGTGGATGCTACGGAAGGCGGATGAATAGGGAACAATATTACTGCAATAATAGTTACCATCGCAGCAATAAGCACCGTTGCAAGGAATGTGACCGACATGATGCCGATGATCTTCCCCAAATTTTGAGTGCCCTTTACATTCGCTATGGCCGAAGCAATGCCGAAGAAAACCAGCGGGATCACCGCTACGAAAAGCAAGTTCAGGAAAATATCCCCGACAGGTTTAACGACCTCGGCCTGTTTACCGAAAATAATGCCGATAACACTGCCAATAATGATCCCCCCCAACAGCCAGAATATACCGCTGTAATTATTGATCCAGTTATTCTTTTTTGGCATTTCCGAAAATAGCACAATAAAATTGAAATAGTAATAATAAAGGGCTCAATATAGGTCGTGTCATTTCGAGCGAACAGATTGGGATCGCGCGTCGGGGTGAGGAGAAAACTTATACGACATGTATAACGGACTATGCTTGTCGCATAAGTTTTCTCACCTGTGCGCCATCACAAAGGCCCTTGCCGCAGATTCGAAATGACATTTTTTAAATGACTCGTAGAATTTTTTCGTTTCATTCACATTTGTTACTTATTAAAAAAATTTAAAAAGTATTTGCACTTATGAATATTTTGATTTATGTTTGTTTGCCTTAATTAAAGTCGCAATGGCTTGCATTGAGGGGCCTTTACATCGAATATGTTAATACATAGAATACAGCTTTCTTTAGTTGTTTCACTCTCGCGGTGGAATGATTTGATAGTTAAATTGGTTTGAACGAAAATCCTCGCAATTGCGGGGATTTTTTTTATGTTAATTTTTTTTTCAATGGTAAAAAAGAGATCATGAGCAGTTTAATTTGAGTTGTAGCTCATGATGTTTTTTTGTGTAAATTTTTGAATACTAACTAAAACCCAGATAAACAACAACCATTACAAAAACATGGCGCGATTAAATTTATTGGAAGAGACCCGGTATGAGAAGTTGCCGGTGAGCGTATTTAGCAACCAGAAAGAAGCCTCGGTATCAGTGGCAAGGCGTATAGCCGACCTGATCCGCTCGAAGCAGGATAAAGGCGAGCAGGTGGTGCTTGGCCTGGCAACAGGGGTTACGCCTTTAGGCGTGTATGCCGAGTTGGTTCGTTTGCACCGGGAAGCAGGACTGAGCTTTAAAAACGTGATCACCTTCAACCTGGACGAATACTACCCGATGAAGCCCGATGCGGTTCAAAGCTATGTCACTTTCATGAACGAAAATTTGTTCAATCATATCGATATCGATAAAGCTAACGTCCATATCCCCGATGGCACTTTGGCCCAGGATGATATCCCGGCCTTTTGTTTGGAGTACGAAAGAAAGATCAATGCTTTAGGCGGGATTGATTTACAAATATTAGGTATCGGTCGTACCGGTCACATTGGTTTTAACGAGCCGGGTTCTGCACCCAACTCAGGCACCCGACTGGTTACTTTGGATGACCTGACCCGTAATGATGCTTCCCGCGATTTCGGTGGTAAAGCCAATGTGCCTACCAAAGCTATTACGATGGGTATCGGAACTATCTTTAAAGCAAGAGAGATCATCCTGATGGCCTGGAGCGGTAAAAAGGCGCCGATCATTAAAAAAGCCGTAGAAGGAGAAATATCAGGTGATGTACCTGCCACTTATCTGCAACTATCCCAGCATGTAGAATTTGTATTAGATGTGGATGCCGCCTCAGAACTCACCCGCTTTAATACCCCATGGCTGGTAAAAGACTGCGTATGGGATAATCTACTCAAAAAGAAAGCCGTTATCTGGCTGGCTGAAACTGTTAAAAAACCCATATTAAAACTCACCGAAGAAGATTACAACAATCATGGCATGGCGCAACTGGCCGTAGAACAAGGCCCGGTATACAATATCAATATCGACATCTTTAACCAGATACAGCATACCATTACCGGCTGGCCGGGTGGTAAACCTAATGCCGACGATAGTCAAAGACCTGAACGTGCTTTACCTGCGCACAAACGTTCGGTGATCTTCTCTCCGCACCCGGATGATGATGTGATCTCCATGGGTGGTACTTTTATTAGGCTCGTAGACCAGGGACATGATGTGCATGTGGCTTATCAAACTTCAGGCAATACCGCCGTTTGGGATGATGACGTATTACGCTACATGGAATTTGCGATCGACTTTAACCACAGCATCGGCGATGACAACACCCACCTAAAAAACCTGTATGAAGATATGCGGGTTTTCCTTGCCAAAAAGCAGCCCAACCAGATCGATA
>JAFAKI010000145.1 GCA_019235595.1 Mucilaginibacter sp.
CTCCTTTAACCTTTCATCACTAAACCTTTTGCCTTTCTCCTTTTACCTTTCACCTAAAACCACTATTTTTGTGGATTGCATAATCAAAAACGGGGTCGACCGGAATTGACAGGATGGAGATAAGTAGGTAAGCATGCAGCGCGTTGGGTGAATTAGCGCTTTAATCTGAACGCTCAAACTTACAAATGGCGAAAATAACTACGCCTTGGCTGCCTAATTTAGAATTAGAATAGCCTTTGTCCCGCCGGTTTTCCGTTTCATTGGACCGGCAACCGGGGCATCGAAAAATGAAACTGGTCTCAACAGTGGTGTGCTGTCGGGACGAGATAAAGCACCTAAGGAAGACGGTACAGGTAAGCGGCTGACCTTCCCCTTCCCGACAAACTAACAGCAGCTAAGCATGTAGAAAGCTTACCTTATACCATGTTTGGACGAGGGTTCGAATCCCTCCGGCTCCACCACGCGGGAATCCGCTAAAATCATCAGAAGGTTGCTCGACAAAGAGCAGCCTTTTTTCTTTCATTATCAGTGCGTTATGGAGGAACAAAGGATGAAGCCAAGGTGTTCTAAATGCTCCCTCGAAGAACGTGAGACCTTGTTTGAACACCTTCTTAAAAAAAACGTGTTGCTGAGAAATATGAGATCTTTTAATCAGTTGTGAGATTTTAGTCAACTGTTGCATTTTGGACTTTTGGTTCGCTACTATATTTTCGTTTCCGTCACCAAGCGCTTTAACTTCTTCAGCTAGCGCTGCTTTTTCTGCAGCAAATTTTTTGTAATATTTTTTATAAGTTTCGACAACGATGTCATCATTCATCAGCCTTTCTTCCAGCTTTTCAATTTTATTTTCTACTTCAATGAGATTTTTCTTCTTTGCAAGTACTTGCTGTTCCCGGATGCCATCTGTTGTTTTCAAAGTCTCATCCATTTTTATTAAAAGGTAATTCACTTGTTCCTCGGTAAAGTCAAGATGATCAATCAGCGCTTGAAATTTTTCATGTATTATTGCACCCGGAATATTTACATTATTATGCCTGATACATCGATAGTATAAATAATATTTCGTTTTCCCTTTCGACCATCCTGCAGTCATCAAAGCACCGCAGCAAGGTGCAGACAGAATTCCCCGCAGCATAAATTCATCTTTGGGTTGCGATTTTACTTCGCGCTTAATACCTAATTTTTCCTGTACCAGCCAATACTGTTCTTCGCTGATGATTGCTTCATGAACGCCTTTGACTATACGCTCCGGTTCGGCCTTATCGGCTGCCACTTTAACTAAACCCGCATATGTGCAGTTGCTTAAAGTTCGTGCTATGCCACTATGACCTTTAACATTATATCCCAATTTTTTAGCGTCAGCGTGAATAATGAATTTTGGAACTCCATTCAAATAGTCACGGAAAATCTTTTGGATGATAAAGGCTTTGGTTTCGTCAATTAAAAGCATACTTCTACCGGTCACATCCTTTGAATTGATATAACCGAATGGTGCTACATGGACAAAACGGCCCGATTGTTGAGCTTGGCGAATGCCGTTTTTAACCCGCTTGCGTATGCGGAATAACTCAGCATTAGCCATTAGATATTTAAATGCACGACTAATAAAAACGTTTGGATCAGATGTGTCAAGATCTATAGGTTCGGCATATTCGAGGACTTTGATCCCGTGTCGTTTTTCAAGTTGCTCAATTTTGGTTAACGCTTCCGGCAGATTTCTGCTGAATCGGTCGTGATCCCAGATGATCAAATATTGCACTTTACCTTTATGTGCTTTTATGAAATTCTCTAACGCTTGGTAGTCTGGCCGGTCAAAGCTAAAACTTGATTCGCCATCATCCTTGTAAATGGAAACAAGATTCACTTTATTTCGCTCACAATATTCCCTTATTCTTTCCTCCTGGAATTCCAGGGAATAATGAGATTGATCACGCTTACTGATCCTTACGTACCCGATTGCATTCATCTTCAGTTTCTTTAATAATAATTTGGATAGCTATTTCTGCTATTAAATTTAGCATTTCTTTTTCTTCTTCCGAAAGCTTCCACGCAATGGTATCTGCATTGGTTTGTCGAGTGTTCCGTCCCATCGATCTGCTTGTCCTAAGACGAGCAATTTGAGTGGTTCAAGCTTATAAGCTGGACAATTGAGATAACAAGCACTCAACGAAAGTTTATGGCTTACTAAGTCGGTCAATAATCAGTTTTCCCCCCGATCCTGGAAGAAGTCGATTTGGAGCATCTTTGTGTGTTTTTGAATTACCAGGGCTTATTTTTATAGAAATAACAACGAAAATTAGGGGGGCAATTGCTTGCTGGTGTTCGGCTACTGAAGGCCGTAGGCGTTAATTTATAAGGCACGCTTTCATGCTTTCGGGGTAATACTGTCTAAATGTTGTTTTTTATCCAATTAGTTAAAACGAAAATTCGGTTTGCATAATGATTACAAAAATAAATCTGTACCTTTATTATTTATTATAAAGAGGGTAATGATGAAACTAAAAGTTGCATTTAGTGTAATTGTATTGTTGCTTGTAGGTATTGTAAATGCATATGCTCAAGTTGAGCCTTGTTTTGGTGAAGATCCGGACTCCGGAAACTGTCCTTTGGATACTTGGGTGATTGCTCTGGCCATTGCAGCATCGTGTTTTGCTGCTATCAGGCTTTATCGTGACAAAAAATCGGTTTTATAAATCGCCGCTTTTATAGGTACATTGTGGGCTGGACAAACTTGTCAGGCCAGCTGATTCTTGAAGATTTATGGGCTTGTCAATAATGTCGCAGTTCCAAGAGGTTTTTTCTAAAGATGGCACCTTGAAGGTGACGGCTTGCTCGATACTTTTACGACCAACAGTATATCAGGAATAGCGGATAATAGGGCAAACAAAAGTCGGTTATTGGTAATGGGATTGTAGTTATGGTGATTTAGTGGAAGACCATTCGATGTAATAGAGGGAAAAACGGGTTCTGTTCACTGCGTTTTCAATTGGCCTTATACAGCACGTAATCATCGCTTAATTTATCACCATACCAATCCTTATAGTCAGGAAAGCTTTTCAGAATAAACTTTTCTTTAGGCCCGGCATAGCTATCAGGCAAAATAATGTAAAGCGGACCCGCATGGCCGTCGTGCTCGTAGTCATCAAAATCAATTTTCAGATCATCGCCAATCGGCTCTAAGCTGAGGACCCTGTTATGCTTAATTTCGAGTTCAAGACCTTTGTTAACAAAGACAAATGTAGCGTTGCGTACTTGCTGGTCAAGCGCCATCACTTTATTTAAAGCCGTTTGATCGATCGCTTGTTGAGCAATACCTGATATGCCATGTGCACTTTTGTTCTTGTTGTATCTGTAGCCTTTTACCAGGTAAAATATGCTGGAAAAAGCTATCCCGGCCCATATGAGACAGAAAAAATAACGGTAAGGGTTTTTAATTTGCTTGAACAAATATATGCTGCCTGGTATTATTAGTAAACCGATTACTCTGAAATGCCGAGCTTCATAAGATATGGCCTTTTGCATCAGGTATACATAGCTGAAAAAGATGATTGATGTAGTGTAAAAAATAATCACTACCAACCGGTAATTCTGATCGGGTACTTTTTGGAGAATGCTTCTGACCAGCAACAAGCTCAATATTGCCAGCAGTACTAAAACGATCATTGCCTGCCAGTCGTTAAAAATTATCTTTCCGGTGTGTAAGATCAATCCATGGCAAATATCATCGACAGAGAAGCCTGAAAGCAGGGGAGATGCCAGCGGAAATGCGAATGCTTTCCAGGCGAGTTTAAGTCCTGCTGACGCCGAAGTCGGATTTTGACCCTTTGACAGGAAGAAAATATAAATAGCACTGATTGCTACTATTGCTGGTACCGCAATCCAAAGTCCATTCTTGAACCAATTTATCAACGTTCTATTGACAGATGATAAT
>JAFAKI010000369.1 GCA_019235595.1 Mucilaginibacter sp.
ATTTAAGAATATAAGCAATAGCTTGGACTCTTCAAAAAAGAACGTTCAGGTTGGTATAGATAATACTTTTACAGCATTTGAAAAGACCAAACTTGTTGAACAGAAAGAAAGAGCACAACCTATCTACGAAAAAGCGCAAAAAGCTAAAAAATTAGCAGATGACCTGGACACTTATATTGAAGGTTTAAAAACTACCCTGATCAAAGAATCAGGTGGTATAAACGAAGCTACCGGTGATTATGCAGGTCGCGAAGGTATGGACTTTGCGGTAGACCTGATGGTGGATAGAAGGAAAAACGGTTACGAACTTGCCAAAAGAATCGACTCGACTAAAAGTCAACTCTTAGCATTGCTGGATCCAAAAGACCGTGTGGGTGTAAACCTGTCATTGAACACTACACCTCCAAAACCGCGTGCGGGTTTCCCAACCAAAGACTGGGAGCAGGCTAACTTTGGCGAAGGTATCCCAATGGGTGCCGCGATGACCTCTTTAATCAAAATACAATCGGACGTAAAGAATTCTGAAAATGAAGTTGTTAAAAAGATATTAGGTAAAGTTGACCAGGCTGTTGTTAACCTGGATAAATTCAAAGCTGTTGCCGTTGCGCCCACTAGCTATGTGTTAGTTGGACAGCCGTATACTGCACAGGTTTTCTTAACAGCATCTGACTCAAAATCAAATCCGGACATTACTGTGGAAGGATCGAAACTCCCAACCAGCGAAGGTGTTGGTAAATATTCTGGTGGTACTGGTAGCGAAGGTATGCACACCTGGACAGGCACAATACGGGTTAGACAAAATGACGGTACTTTTAAAGAATATAAAACTGATCCTCAAACCTACCAGGTAGCACGCCCATCAGCAGTAGTATCGCCGGATAAAATGAACGTATTGTTTATCGGTGTTGCCAATCCTGTATCGGTTTCAGCGCCGGGTGTTCCTAAAGAAAAACTGCATGTGAGTATATCAAATGGTTCACTAAGCGGATCGAATGGTAAGTATGAAGCTACTGTAAGTGCACCAGGTGAAGCAACTGTTACTGTATCAGGTGAACTAGGTGGTAAAACGCAAGTATTAGGTTCAACTATGTTTAGGATTAAACGTATACCTGACCCTAAAGCACAGTTTGCAGGAAAAAGCAGTGGAGCGACAAGCGCTGCCAACTTAAAAGCACAAGACAAGCTTTTTGCCAAACTCGAGAACTTTTATTTCGATATCAATTTTACTGTAAGTAGATTTACTATGTATATTATGAAACCGCGTCAGGATGCGATCATATTAAACAGCTCAAGCAGTGAATTAACCGCACCGATGAAGCAGGCATTAAACACCATCGGCCCTGGTACAAAAGTGATATTCGGTAACATTATAGCAACAGGCCCTGGCGGTCAGCGCGGATTGGACGATATTGTATTAAGTGCAAATTAATAGCATTATGAAAACAAGAATTTTAGTAATTGTATTGTGCCTGGCATGTGTGGCAGGATATGCGCAAAAGCGTAAGAAGAAGGCGCCTGCCAAAAAAGCTGCGACCACGCAGACTGCCGCTACAACATCGAGTGCGCAACCCGCTATCGATACTACTAAAAAACAGGTAGCAAGCAGTAAACCTGGCAAACCATTTGACAGGCCGCTGGATGGTTACTATAAAAAAACCAACATCCTGAGCGCAAAGGTTACGCCGTATCCGAACCTTCGTGAATCGGACGTGGCATATGCTAAACGTGTATGGCGCGAAGTTGATACCCGCGAGAAGATGAACCAGTTTCTTTCTTCACCAAAAAGACGTTTGATCGATGTGTTTATGGATGCGATAGCGGCAGGTGAATTGACCGCGTATGATGCGACTCCTGGCCAGAAAGATGATGTGAATGGTGACGAGTTTTCAAGGGCCCTAACAGCTGCTCAGGCGAGAAACAAAATGGCCGACAGCGTGGTGGTGGATAAATTTGATAAGAATGGCGATAAAATAGGATCTACTTTAAAGCCTGGCGAATTTAACCCGGATAGTGTTGTTAAGTTTCGTATCAAAGAAGATTGGATATTCGATAGACAGCGATCTGTTTTTGAACCGAGGATTGTAGGTATTGCACCGATGATCAGAATCAAAGTAGGCGGTGTTGAAGGTGATTATCAACCGGCTTTCTGGATCTATTTCCCCGATGCACGCCAGATACTGGCTACCAAAGAGGTAGTTAGCAGAAACAGCGATGCAACTGGTTTAAGCTTTGATGACATATTCATGAAAAGAATATTCACCAGCTATATCGTAAAAGTATCTAACGATAAGGACGAGCGTATCAAGGATTATGCTCAAGGTATTGACAGGCTTTACGAAGCAGAGCGTGTAAAGAAACAATTAATGGACTGGGAGCTTAACCTGTGGCAATACTAGTTAAGTCTTAAGTCTAAAGTCATAAGTCGAAAGTCCTGGGCGTTTGTCCGGGACTTTTGCGTATAAAGGGAAAAAATGGGTGTCATGCTGAGGCACTCGAAGCACGGTGCGCAAAGGCCCCTGAACACTACAGATTGTCAGCTGTGTCATTGCGATGAATGGCCAGTGTGGTGAAGAAGCAATCGCGAACTATACGGGGGCGAAAATGCATGGCGGCTCTGCAAAGTTCGCGATTGCCACTTCGTTCGATGACATAATCCCCCAATGTGGTACCCCTGTATGAGTTCACCACTCACCATTCACTACTCACTCCCAACCGCTTTCTCCTTAAAATAACTCAAAATTGCATTAGCCTGCTTAGTATTAACCACCTCCTGCAGCTCTTCTCCACTAGCTTCGCGGATCTTTTTCACGGATTTAAAGTATTTCAAAAGCTTCTCAGCAGAGGTTTTGCCGATACCCTCTATCAATTCCAGTTCTGTAGCAAGGGTTCCTTTATCACGTTTTTTGCGGTGGAAAGTGATACCGAAACGGTGTGCTTCATCCCGCAATTGCTGTATGATTTTTAGGGTTTCGGATTTTTTATCGAGATAAAGCGGATATTGGTCACCTGGATAATATAACTCTTCTAACCGTTTTGCGATACCGATTACGGTTACCTGTTTATCGATGCCTAAAAGCTTAAGACTTTTAAGGGCTGCTGATAATTGGCCTTTGCCGCCGTCGATGATGATTAGTTGCGGCAATTCCGTGCCTTCATCCAACATACGGCGGTAACGTCTGTGCACCGCCTCTTCCATCGTGGCGAAATCATTCGGCCCCTCAACCGTCTTTACATTAAAGTGCCGGTAATCCTTTTTCGATGGTTTGGCATCTTTAAACACGACAATGGCTGATACCGGGTATTTACCCTGAAAGTTGGAGTTATCAAAACATTCAATATGCCGTGGCAACTGGTTCATGCGCAGGTCTTTCATCATCTGCGTCAGCAGGCGATCTGTGCGAACTTCTGGGTTGAGCTTTTCATATTGATCTATCTTCTCTTTCTTAAAGAACTGCACATTTTTATGTGATAGATCGAGCAACTTCTTTTTCTCACCTAACTTGGGTACAGTAAACTTGATGGAAGGATCATCAATGTGTATATCAAATGGAACAATCACTTCTTTTGAGTGACTGTTATATCTCGATCTGAATTCAGAAATGGCTAATGACAGCAATTCCTCTTCATTCTCATCCAGTCGTTTCTTTAACTCGATGGTTTGTGTTTGAATAATGGTGCCATTCATCACTTTCAGGAAGTTGACGAAAGCATATTTCTCATCCGAGGCAATGTTGAACACATCCACATCGGTAATGGATGAATTAACCACGGTTGATTTGCTCTGATAATTTTCCAGCAGATCGAACTTCCTTTTCAGCCGATGCGCCAACTCAAAATTAAGATCAGAAGCAGCCTTATCCATATCCGACTTAAGCGTGCGCAATACAGCACCAATCTTACCATTCAATATGTCTGTTATTTCTTCAATATTATGATCGTAATCTTCTTCGGTTTGAAAATTCTGACAAGGGCCTTTGCAATTGCCTAACTGGTATTCGAGGCACACCTTAAACTTCCCGGCGTCAATATTCTGACGTGTCAGCGCCAGGTTACAGGTACGCAAAGGATAAGTTTCTTTGATCAGATCCAGGATGGCATGCATCATGCTTACTGATGCATAGGGGCCCAGATATTTTGAACCATCGCGAATAATCCGCCGGGTCCAGAAAATACGTGGGAAATTCTCATTTTTGATGATAATCCATGGATAGGTTTTATCATCCTTCAGCATCACATTATACCTGGGCTGATGCTTTTTGATCATGGCATTTTCCAGCAGCCAGGCATCTACCTCGGAGTCAACAATGGTAAAAGTAATGTTGCGGATCTTGGATACTAAAACCCGTGTCTTAGCATTTACATTAAGATCCTTATTAAAATAGGAGTTGACACGATTGCGCAGGTCTTTAGCCTTACCAATATATATCAATTCGTTTTCCGAATCCCAATACTGGTATACGCCCGGTTTATGAGGTATTTTTTTTAATGCCGCCCTGTAGTCAAACTTCTCCATAGCATTGTGAGTGGTGAGTAGAGAGTTGTGAATGGTGAATGGTCAATACTGAATTGTCAACTTCAACCACTTCAACTACTACAACCATTACAACTACTTCAACCAATATTAAAAGTCCAATTTCTTATCCACCTCATTCGGCGTGCCTTGTTGCTGCTGATCGTATGCAGCGCAATCAATGTTTATGGTTAAAGGCGCTTTAGGGGGATCAAAATCGACATTCTTTTTAATGCCTAATTCAGGATTGGCATACACTTTTTGCATAAACAAGGCGAAGATTGGTAAAGCGGTGTTGGCACCCTCACCAAGCTTGGTTGTTCTGAAATGGAAATCAGGGTCCTCACAGCCTGTCCACACCCCGGTTACCAGTTGCGGCACCATGCCGATAAACCAACCATCGGAGTTATCCTGAGGCGTTCCGGTTTTGCCGGCCACCGGGTTGTTAATATGGTAAGTCCATCTTAGTCTTGAACCGGTGCCATTTTCAATTACGCCCTTCATCATATAGGTCATCACATAAGCCGTTTGCTCGTTCATGGCCTGGCTTACTCTTGGCTTATGGGTATAAAGCACATTCCCCTTTTTGTCCTCGATGCGTGTGATGAAAGTTGGCTCTGTCCACACCCCATGATTCGCAAACACAGAATAAGCGCCAACCATATCATATACCGAAGCGTCAAATACGCCCAAACAAATCGATGGATAAGGAGGTACGGCCGAAGTAATGCCCATTTTTTTGGTCAGGTTCATTACCGGAACCGGACCAACCTGTTTCATCACGTAGGCGGTCACATAATTTTGCGAGTAAGACAAAGCGGTACGAAGTGTGATCATTCCAGGCTGCAGGTCGAAAGGTGACTGTCTTGGCGTCCATGGATCAGAGCCGGGTACATCAATAGTAACCGGTACGTTATCCACCTTCATGCAGGGTGAATAACCATTATCTATTGCTACTGCGTAAGTAAATGGCTTTGCAGTTGATCCCACCTGACGGGTTCCGTTTTTAACCTGATCGTATTTGAAATGCTCAAAATTAATGCCGCCCACCCATGCTTTAATATACCCGGTTGTTGGGTCCATACTCATCATAGAATTGCGCAAAAGCATTTTTGAGTATACGATGGAGTCGATCGGCTTCATGGTCATGGTTGTATCGCCTCGCCATGTAAACAATTCCACCTGTGTAGGTGTATTAAAATCCTTCCTGATTTCTTCAGGAGACATGCCCTGTATAGTGTCAGCCTTGTATCTGTCCGAGCGGTGCATGCCCTGGTCGATTAGCAATTTAAAGTTTTTGATGCTTTTTGACAGGGTGTACCCATGCCAGTGATCGTTAAACTGAACTTGCAGCTTCCTCATATACTCTGCCTGGGCTTCCTCAGCATATTGCTGCATGGTATAGTTAATGGTGGTATAAATTTTCAGGCCATCCCTATCTAAGTCATAAGGTGTACCATCGGCTTTGGTGATAGATTCCTGATCGAATATTTTCTGTATTTCTTTTTTAAGTACCGCCCTGAAATATGGCGCCGGGCCCTCGGTGTGACTTATAGGGTTAAACTTCAAACCAAGTGGCATGTTTCTGTATTTTTCCAACTGGTCCTGGTCTATAAAGCCTTGCTTGGCCATCAGAGGAAGTACAACGTTGTTACGACGGCCCAAAGCCCTGTCAGGATGGTTTATCGGTGAATAGGTACTTGGGGCATTGATCATACCCATTAATAAAGCCGCCTGATCGGGAGTTAATTTATCCGGTGTGGTACTGAAATAAGTGCGGGCCGCTGATTTGATACCATAAGTATTATACGCACCAAAATCAACCTTGTTCAGATACATGGTGATGATCTCTTCCTTGGTATAATGCTTTTCTAGCTGTACGGCAGTGATCCATTCTTTGAATTTTTGGGTCATGCGGACAAGCTTGTTATGCGATGGCTGTTCGGTAAAAAGAAGTTTAGCCAGTTGCTGAGTAATGGTACTACCACCCTGTTTTTTAAAGATATTGAGGAAGATAATGCTAAAAAGCCGACGGAAGTCTATACCTGAATGCTCTCTAAATCTTTCATCCTCGGTAGCTATAAGCGCATTGATCACATTTGGCGAAATCTGCTTGTAAGTTACGCTCGAGCGATTTTCGACATAATAAGTACCCAGTACTTGCTTGTCTGACGAGAGGATCTCCGATGCCTGGTTACTTTTCGGATTTTCTATGTCTCGGAATGTGGGTAGTGAACCGAATACACCCAAATAGGTCGCTACAATGATCAATATCACCAGCAAAAAGCAACCGGCGACAAACTTCCATATATAGCCGTTGTACCTTTTTATATCCTCTTGCGTTAATTTAACTATCATTTTATTGATTTTAATTCAGGGTCAATATTAACTATTTCAATAATTGCTTTGGTAATATTCTATATAACTATCCAGCATTTTTTTATTGTTCAACTTGTCTAAATTTTGTTTGGTGATGATGAAAAAGCTGTATTTATCCTTTGGCACTTTCATAATATCCGGCATTAACGGAATAATGGCACGCGCATAGGCCTTCACTGTTTCCAGACTATAAAACCGGCCGATATAGATCAATTGGTTGTCATCACCCACGTCCATCAACTGATGTGTAATAGCCCCTTCCTGGAAATTTGCCCGGTTAAATTGACCTATACCAAAGCGCGATGAGGCCAGATTGGTTGTTCCTAAGCCCACATTCACCACAAAATAGTAATTGGTACTATCGCTCATCGAGAATATGGATGGCTTCGGTTTAGTAACTACAGGCCGTGCCGGACTGTTTGCTGCTGTAGCCACCGAAGTTTTCACAGCGGTACTATCCGGTTTTTTCTGGTCTTGTTTGGGTTCTATTCTTTTTTGTGCAACCTGCTGCACTAATTGTGAGTTATTGTATGCCGCTATTTTATCCTGTATGGTTGGTTCCTGTTTAAACGGAACCCCGGTTGTGTCATTATCGGTCAGGGCGACCGGGTAAGTGGCCATTTCTGCCAAATGGGCATCAATGTAAGCCAGGTGCTGTTTCACCAAAGGGGTAATCAATCGGTCGTTCGGATATTTATTAACGATCTGCACCAGTTCTTCTCTGAAAGGCGCCAGTCGCTCCAAATGCCCCGACGATATAGCGCGGAGATAGGCCAGTTGCGATGATAGCTTATTATTAGGAGACACGTTCATTAAAGAGTCTACACCTTTAATGGTTTCCTTGAATTTCTTTTTGGAGTAATTGGCGTATATACCATTATATAGGCCGTTAAGCCCGGCATCAGCATCGAATGTTTTCTTACCGTATTCAGGATCGATGATGGTTTTGGCAAATGCCGTTTCAGGATAGTTCTTCAATACGATGTTTTTGTACTCATCTGCTTTGGCGGTGTTATTTAAATCACTGTACAAACGATACAGGTTATAATATATGGCCGCCTTGTCCGCCGAGTTAGGGAACTTAGTCAGTAATAATTCATAGGTAGCGATAGCTTCTTTTTTATCACCCAATATATCCCGGTAAAAATTAGCTATATCAAAATAGGCATTGTACATACGCAGGTTTGATTGTGCCAGTAATTCGGGAGTAAGTGGCAAATCCTTAATTAACTGCTGCCTGTAATTTCCGGCCGAAACAGGCGCCCTGCCGCCCCCGGGTGCAACCTGATCGGAT